>JAIRUI010000087.1 GCA_031254455.1 Chitinispirillales bacterium
AATAAGAGAAAATCCGTTAAAATTATCTTGATTTTATAGATGTGTACACTCTGTGAATGCAATATAGTATTTTATATAAAAACATGGTATTTTTTTATCCTTAACTAGGATTGAACCTAGTATTTTATCTAAAAGATTTTTTAGGAAATTAAAGAATTGTAACAAAAAATTAACGAGACGGCGAAGTATTGTATATATTTATTTACCAAAATTAGCGTACGTATGAAATGAATAAAAAAAACATAATGATCGCAATGAGCGGCGGAGTGGACAGCAGCGTCGCCGCTCATTTGCTCAAAGAACAAGGATTTTCGCCTACAGGCGCGACTATGTGTTTCGGTCTGACGGACGTTGAGAAAAACCCGAAGAGTTGCTGCGACCCGCAAAGCGTCTCAGACGCAAAAAGAGTCTGCGGTAAATTAGGTATTCCCCATCACGTTTTCGATTACGCAAAAGAACTAAAAGAATTTGTAATAGACAATTTTGTAAACGAATATAAAAAAGGCAGAACGCCCAATCCGTGCGTGCGCTGCAATTCGTTTTTGAAATTCGGCATTCTTTTGCACCGCTCAAAAGAAATGGGATTCGACGCTATCGCTACCGGACACTATGCAAAAATTACCGAAGACGAATCTGGGTTTCACCTTGAAACCGCAGACGATAAAAATAAAGACCAAACATACTTTTTATGGGGAATAAAAAAACGAGATTTGTCCGAAATTATGTTTCCCGTGGGAAATATTGAAAAACCCGATTTACGAAAAACAGCCGAAATAGCCGGCATTCCTACGGCGCAAAAACAGGACAGTCAAGATATTTGTTTCGTAAGCGGAAAAAATTACAGAACCCTCCTCGCACAGTACGGCGTCATTTCAAAAAAAGGAAAAATGATTCATGTAAACGGAAAAATTCTGGGAGAGCATTTTGGAATTGAAAATTATACCGTCGGACAAAGAAAAGGGCTTGGAATCGCGCTTGGCGAACCGGCTTTCGTCAAAGACGTAGATGTCGAGAAAAATATCGTCGTTATAGGAAACAGAAACGATTTATTATCAAACGGCTGCGTTGTCGGAAACTGTAACGAATTGGAAACTTTCGACGGGAGTTTAAGCGTAAAAATCCGTTCTACTATGACGCCGGTAAAATGTTGCGTACAAAAACTAGAAAACGGCAGAATAAAAATTTTGTTTGACGAACCGCAATTCGCCGTTACCGCCGGACAATCCGCCGTCATATATAACAAAAAAAGAGTCATATGCGGCGGAATAATCGAAGAGAAATGTTAAACGTCTCGTCCTTTCCATTTAGGTTTTGCCCAAAAAAGAGACGGGATTAAAATTATCGTTTCAATAAAAAACACGAATGGAAGAATAAATAAACGTCTCATTTTGATTCGATTTTTAATATAAACGGGAATGAAAAACAAGAGCTCGACGATTGACGGAATTATAAGTAAATTGCCGATTGCGAAAATAACCAAAATTACCGTCAGAAATTTCGATTCCGACATCGCGCCTTTAATCCATCTAAGCATTTGAAATAAAAATGTTTTCGCATCGACAGGTTTTGTGCATGCGTCTGCGGGGAAATTACAAACGCAAAAAATCGGAACTTTGCGTTTCCTCGCCTCCGAAAGCAGTTTTTTATCCTCCGTTATTGAAAATCCTATCGCTTTATGTCCGCCGATATTTACGTATAATTCTTTGGAAACGGCGAAATTGTTACCCATGCACGAAGTGTCTATTCCTATTTTGCAAAAAAACCACGCAAGCGCAAACAAAAAATCCAACTGCGTTTCCTGAACAATTTCAAGCGGTGATTTTGTCGGATAAATCCGAGTTCTGCCAAAAATAAATTCCGCGCCGTTTTTTTCGATGGAAATTCTATAATTTTCAAGCCAATTTTCACCAAAAATCATATCAGCGTCGGTAAAAACCAAAAAATCATACTTAGCAAATTCCGCTCCCAAATCCAACGCGTTTTGTTTGGACGAAATATTGGGATTTTCGTTATAATCTTTTCTATGAAGCAGGGTAATGAAACTATAGTTATTATAATTTTTTATTATTTCTTCGCCGCCGTCGTCGGAAAAGTCGTCTATCATAATTATTTCGTAATTTGAAGACGTTTTCTGATTAATAAGCGACTTAAGCAGACCGTCAAGATTTCTTCTCTCGTTTCTGAAAGGAATTATTATTGAGAAATTCATCGTAATTTGGAAGTGGAATTTACATTTTTTAAGTCTAAAATCATTATACGCGATTTTCGTTTTTCACTGTAACTTTCCCGTTTTTCTTTAGGCAAATTATCAAGAGTTCCTTCCACAAATCCTAATTCTTCAAACCAGTCGCTTGTTCGGGTCGTAAGTAAAAAGCAATTTTCTTTCTTTAGGGCCGCCGCATACGAAATCAGATAAGAAACTACTTTCTTGCCTATCCCCATTCCGCTGTAAACGCCGTCAACCGCAACGCTGCAAATTTCTACGCATTCGTCATAATGAACAAGCGCCGCGCAAGCATGCAAAACTCCGTCCACCTCATAACCGACAAAATCGTCTATCATAGACTGAATATCTTCATTTGTCCTCTCAATTAAAATTCCTTTTTCGACGAGCGGACGAATAATTCGCAAAATCTCCGGAATGTCGCTGTGCGTAAGTTTTCTAATGTTATCATATTCGTCGGCGTAAATCATCGTGCCCTGACCGATATTGCTGAAAATTTCTTTAAGAAGCGTTCCTCCGTTATGACCGCCGACAATATGTACACGCCTGACGCCGCTTTTCGCCGCCTCGTACGACAATCCCAAAAGTTCAAGTTCTTCGTTGTTTTTATAGCCCGGATTGTCGCTTAGAATCCGCTTCGCCTGTTTTATCGTCAATTGCGAAATCATCGAATTATTTATGACGACTCCATGCGGAATAGTTAAATTATCCGCCGAAATCCCGCCGAAATCCGTCACAAAGAACAATTTTTCCGCCTTCAACGCAACGCTTATTTTCAGGGCTAATTCGTGAGATGAAATATTGTAAGGTTTTCCCGATAAATTCCAACCGATATTGGGAAAAATCGGAATCATATTATTTTCAAGAATTTTCATTATTGAAGCGCTGTCCACTTTATCTACAAGTCCGCTTGACTGAAAATCAATTCCATCGACCACACCGATGCCGCGCGCCCTAATCCAATTTCCTATAACGGAATTCGCGTTGTTTTCGGCAAACATCGTCATAACCTGATTCGCTACGTCAAAAGTCGCCATTTTTATGAAAGGAATCGCTTCTTCCGTAGAAATACGCATTCCGTCATGTTCTTGGGTTTTTATCCCGAACGTCTGCAAAATATTGTTTATACGAACTCTTGTTCCCGGAATAAGAACTATTTTTATCCCCCAATTATGCAGTAAAACGATATCGTAGATTAAAAGCGGAAACAACGGATGCGAAAGCAATCGTCCATCGGTTTTAATAACAAAAATCGAATTTTTATACTTTTGCAGATAGCCGAAGGTTTGTCTGATTGCGTCAACTTGCTCTTCAAGCAATTTGTTCCCCATAACCCCTCTTTATAAACGGATAATCCCTTTTTTCTTTTTTTCGCTTTTTTCGGCGTAAAGAACGCTGTCGGCTTTTAATAAAGCGGCTTCAAAATTCTCTTTCGTCGTTTTATCCAAAACCACAGCTCCGACACTGCATGAAATCATATACTGATGATTTTTTTCATCGTTGTATTCTTCAAACTTTTTACGGATTCTATTTACTAAATAACTACAGTCTTCATCTTTTTTAACGGAAGAAAATACAACAAATTCATCCCCGCCTATTCTTCCTATAATGTCCTCTTCACGCAAAACATCCCGCAGCAATCTCGCACAAACCGATATCGCTATATCGCCTTCCTTGTGACCGTAGTTGTCGTTAATAAATTTAAGTCCGTCCATATCGATAAATAAAACAAGCGTTACTATTTCCGGTCTTCTTAACAAATGTACAATTCTGGAATGAGCGAACTGAAAAAATCCTCTTCTGTTCAAAAGCCCCGTCATTTCATCGGTAATCGACAACACTTTTACTCTCTCTAACAACTCCGCTCCTTTCACAGCGGTAGATATATTTATGCGCAACGTTTCATAAATATCCATTGGATTCATACTGTTATATGAGATAAGCATTACGCCAAGTTCTTCGTCTTTAAAAAACAGAGGAATGAAAAACAACATTCTATGCTCTTTTTCAAATTCAAACCCGCTTATTGTAGAATAATTCGAAAAAGAAACAGGGTATCGTGCATTGTGTTTCAAACTTATTTTACTTTGCCCGTCAAATCCTACGACTTTATCAATATTCCTGTCGGCGTTAACATCTTCCCGCAAAACAGGATTTTTATACAAACCTATCAACACAGTGTAAATTGAAAATTCGGGCATCGATTCTATCAATTCTTCGCACATAGCGTCCATATCAAAAGTTAATACCAATTTATTCGTCGTTTTCCTCATCAACAATTTCGCCTCGTCCATTTCCAATCTTTTGAATTTTTCTTCTCTGGACAAAATATCGTAAATAATACCCGAAGCCGAACTAAGAGCGGAAAAAATCACGTTAACATTAGAAATTTTTTTTCTGTGAAATTCCACTCCTTCAAAAAGAATATTTATAACCTCATGCCATATTGTGAAATCACGCGAATACCGTCTGTAATAAATCAAAATATCGTTGAACAAATGCAAAAACCGCTCTTTGGAGAATTCCGGTCTTGTAATTTCTTCAACTAAGGCAGTCGCCCAAGAATGAACATGATGGCTGGAAATTTCTTTTGGGAAACAAGAAATAAATTTTCTCAAAACAAACGAATAAACCGTATTTAAATGCTTTGAAGTTTCTTCCGCGTCGACGCTTGACGCAATAACCGATCCGCCCAAACACCCGCACGACTGACGCATCACAAATAAGGAAGGAATGAATTCTACTTTTTTTACAGGAACTTTCATAATCTGATTATACAGCGTTTTCACACTTTTAACCCCTATATCAAAAAACGCCTGACGCACGGTACTCAAAGACGGAATATACATTTCCGAAACTACTTCGTCGTCAAATCCGGTTACTGCAATATTTGTCGGCACCAAAATATTTCTGCTGTTTAATTCTTCGACAACGCCTATCGCCATTTCGTCGTCGCTAACCGCTATAGCGTCAAAAGACAATTTGCGCTTGTCAATTAATTCAGCAACCGCCGCCCTGCCGGTTTCGTAACTGAAATGCCCCGGTAACACATAATCGGCGTTAAACTTGATTCCATTGTCTTTCAACGCTTTTTTGTATCCTTCAAGACGCGCTTCAGCCTCCGGATGTCCGTATGGTCCGCGCACAAAAGCAATTTTCTTTTTTGAATGATTTTTTATCAAATGATCGACAGCGCAATAGATCCCTTTTTCGTTGTCGACCAAAACCGATGGGATTTCCGATATGGGAAATGAAACCGATACCAAAGGAATTTTTTTATATAAGTTTTTAGCATACTCTTTAAATTTATCTATTTCGCTTCCTATGTCTTCTGCAATAAAACCGGAAAATAAAATGACGCCATCCAAAGAATCGTTGCTCTTTATCGCAGAAAGACAAGTTTCATAATGCGTATCAAAAGCGCCGTCTTTAGATTGATATGTTCCTACATAAGCCGTCAAATTAATATTGTTTTCTTTGGCATACGCAACAATACCATACCAAATTTCACATTGACTCACACTGTCTATAGAAGAAAACAACACCCCGAAATGCAGCCGTTTCTCCTGTTTCACTCTGTTTTCGGTCATAAGCCATTCCTTGCCGCATCAAGAATAATCAAATCTATAAAATTTATATAATATATATTATTTTATTACCGTTTTGCAAGATTTTTTGCAAAAACAAGTAATTTGACGATATTACCCGTTGAAAATTACAAGCGTTACGCTTCTCCGTAAATTTTTTAAATAATTAAAAAATGTCTTGCGTACCGTATTTTCATTTTATTATATTAGCAACGCTTTATTAGCGCACCCATCGTCTAGAGGTTAGGACACAGGGTTTTCATCCCTGCAACCGGGGTTCAATTCCCCGTGGGTGTATTCTTCAAACCTTTTACCATCCAAAGAAACAACGCTTTTTAGCGACAACAACCCTTTATTAATTTTTGCAATAGTTTGGCTTACGCGTTTTTGGACTTCGGACGAATCAAATTCGTTTATTCGGGTTTTTATGTGATTTATGTAAATCGGCGCAACCTCCCAGTCGATATGCGACAACATTTCATCGTATAAATCAAGCCAGGAAAACAATTTTGAAACGTCGCTTTTACGCGAAGTCATCGACAAATGTTCCATATAATAAACGTAAGTTTTCGTTTTTGTGAAAGCCATCGAATTAATCTTTTTGGAAGATAAAAAACAAAAGTGCATATCCTGTCCGGTTAAAAAATCACCTTGATAAAGATTGTTTTCCACAATAAAATCTTTTCGGATAAGTTTTGCCCATAATTCCCAGTTTATGCGATCAAGAACGCTGGAATAAAACGGAAACCTCTGTCTAATCCACAACGTGTTATTTGTGTATTCCGGAAAAATTCTTCCGTCCGTCGTATATATAAATTGAGCGCTTTTACAGTCCTTTTCACTCGAAACGACCGTGCAATTCCCCTGAACAATATCCACTCCCTTATATTTCTCGGCAAGATAAACCAAGGACAACAGCGAATCTTCGCTCAACTCGTCGTCGCTGTCCATAAAATACACATAATCTCCGGACGATTTAGTCAAACCCTTGTTTCTTGCTCTCCCCTGTCCCGAATTTTGCGGCTGTTTGAACAATTTGAACGTAATTTTTTCATGGATCAAATCGTTTTTTTCATAATTTTCAATATTTTTGCGCAAGACCGCAAACGAATTATCTGTCGAACAATCATCAACAAAAACCGTTTCAATCAAATTTTTTGCATATTTTTGGTTTATTATTGAGTTAAAGCACCTTTCAATCCATCGCTCGCAATTATATACGGGGATAATTATTGATATTTTGGTTTTCGCCTCAAAATTCGGAGGAGGGAGCGCTGAGGAAAACGGGACAAAATTTGGTAAATTTTGTGTTTTAACTATCTGTTTTTCATAATTTTGCGGCATTTTAAAAGAATTGAGTCCGAGTGCAATTTTTTGATAAATATTCGTTACTTTTTGAACGACTTCGGTATTTCGCTCATATTCCGGCGAAGATTTTATTTCGTGTAATTTTTCGTTTATACTACAAATTGTTTTTCCCGCAAACTCAAAATCCATATTGAGCAAGTTACTTTCGCATTCGTCAAGTTTTTCCAGAATTTCATTTGTCATAAATTCTCCGGTATATTTTTGTCGTAATTTTTATACTCATGAAAGTATTTGCGAAATTGAGAAAATTTATTTTCGGCAATTGTTTTAACAAAATCAGAATGTATTCTGTTTTTCACCCCAACCCCAAAAGAACCGATTCCGTAACAAAAATACTATTTACCGTTATAAAAAAAGCGAACTAAAGGAATTTCTTTATCCTGCCCGATCTGTAAATTGATTCTTTTAACGACATATCGGCGTTATGCATATTGTATTTTCAAAATAAAAAACAAGTAGGAGTTTATGATTTCGAACAAAAATGAAATAACTATAATTCGTCCGGACGATTTTCATTTGCACTTGCGCGACGACGAAATTATGAAAACGGTTTTGCCGCATACCGCACACGTTTTTGCGAGAGCGATTATAATGCCTAACCTCAAACCGCCGATAATTTCACTTAAAGACGTTTTCGAATATAAAAAACGGATTACGGATAATATTGCACGAGATTATGATTTCGAGCCTCTTATGACAATCTATTTAACCCAAAATCACAAGCCGAAAGATATTGAAGAATTTGCAAAATCCGGACTTGTGAAAGCGGTAAAATTGTATCCGTGCAACGCCACTACAAATTCGCAATACGGAGTACGCGATTTTGACAAAATAATTGACGCTTTGCAAACCCTGTCGCAAATGAAAATTCCTCTTTTAGTGCATGGGGAATCCACAGAGAAAGGCATTGACGTTTTTGATAGAGAAAAGCGGTTTATTGATACGATTTTTAGCAAAAAGCTACTGAAAATAGACGGGTTGAAAATCGTTTTTGAACATATTACGACAAAAGAAGCAGTAGATTTTGTTCTTGAAAACGAAATCGCCGCAACGATCGCTCCTCAGCATTTGCTTATGAATAGAAACGCGATTTTCGACGACGGAATAAATCCGCACAATTACTGCCTTCCGGTTCTCAAACGCGAAAATCATCGTAAAGCGTTGTTGGAAGCGATATCAAAGCCTATCAAGAAATTTTTCTTGGGAACGGATTCCGCTCCACACACAAAAAACGCAAAAGAATCGTCTTGCGGTTGCGCAGGAATTTATTCCGCTTTTGCGGCGATTCCGCTTTACGCCGAAGCGTTTGAAGAGGCCGGCGCATTATATAATTTCGAGAATTTTTGTTCCAAAAACGGCGCGGATTTTTATGGTCTTCCGTACAACAACGGCGTAATAACAATCGTAAAAGAAACTTGGACTGCGCCAAGCGCTTTCAAGGTAAATAACGACACTTCAATAATTCCGTTACGGGCGCAAAAAGAGATTAAATGGAAAATTAAATGAATTTTTTGGGAATTATCGCAGAAATTTTGGTATATTTTATTGTAAAGAATGCAAAATAAAGGAGTTTTTATGAAAAAGTTTATATTTGTTTTTACGGTTTTACTCGCTTTTACTGCCATTTATTCGCAGGATGATTTGAAGCAGCGTTCAATGATGAAAAAAACGATTTTTTACGTGACTTCCGACGGTAAAACCGCATCGGCCGACTATTGGCAGTTATCGCTTGGCAATTTCGACGTAAGAGTTCAAAGAAAATACCCGGGCGAAGGAATGGTATCTATTGACGGAAGCGTGAATGCTGCGCTTATGTCCGGCGGGTACATTGAAGGAAACGGTTTCGGCGACAGAGGCAAACTTATGGCGATGGCGGATTTTGCGGTCAAACGAGACGGAAAATATGAAATTGTTCGTGCGGATTCAATTGATTTTATTTTTTACGGAGGAACGAAAGCCAAACTCAAAGATTCTGACCAAATAGAAGACTTGTTTGTTCATATAGAAGACCCATACAACACGTATCAGCCGAAAAAGTTTATTTTGGGAATTTATAGCGGCAACAAAAATACAGGCGAGTTGACTTTTATGAGAGACGTTAGCCCGTTAATCGGCATTTCATTCACAACGGAAGGCGCACAAAAGGCGTATAAAGCGGCTTTGGCGGAATAAAGACA
This sequence comes from Chitinispirillales bacterium, assembly GCA_031254455.1. Lineage (NCBI taxonomy): Bacteria > Pseudomonadati > Fibrobacterota > Chitinispirillia > Chitinispirillales > Chitinispirillales bacterium. The sequence goes on from JAIRUI010000087.1 coordinate 9,357, forward strand.
CTCCCAAAAAATGAACGGGCGGATAATTCAGGAGCAAAAAAATTATTATTTAGCGGATATTTCACAGAACGAACCCGTCCGCGCCGTTTTGAAAGGCGTTGCCAAAAGTAAACACAAACGAATCGTCGTCGGTGATTTTGTAAAAATCCAATTGTTTGACGGAATCACAGACACAGCGGTGATTCGTGATATTCTTCCAAGAATTAACGAACTGTCAAAACCTGCGATTGCGAATATCGACAACATCTTTTTCGTAAATTGTCTTGTCGAGCCGATTTTGAATTTTCTTTATATTGACAAATTTTTGTTTTGCGCTTGTGTAAAAAAAATTAACGCAACACTGATTTTCAACAAAACCGATATTCTGTCGAAAACTCAGTTTGACGTACTGCAAAACTTTGCAAAAACTTACGAAGAATTCGGATTTCAGGTTTTACTTACAAGCGTAAACGATAAAGAAACAATAGACAAAATAAAAAACACTGCAAAAGACAAGGTTTCGGTTTTTGCGGGGCAGTCGGGAGTCGGGAAAAGTTCAATTATGCAGATTTTATTCCCGGATAAACATTTTGCGGTTCAGGAATTGTCGCAATCCCTGCTTCGCGGAAAAAACACGACTTCGCATACTTCTCTTATACGGTTAGAAAACGGCGGATATATCGCCGATACTCCCGGATTTTCCGTATTTGAAATGCCCGCTGTTCCACCGGAATTTGTTTGCGCGTACTTTGACGATTTTGCAAAAATTTTACAAAACAAGCAATGCAAATTTTCGAACTGCTCACACAAAAACGAACCTAAATGCTGTATAAGAAATGCGGTAGAAACCGGCGAAATAGCCAACAGTCGCTACGAAAGTTACCTCGTAATTTATGACGAGATGGCTGCAAAATCAAGAAAATTTTAACCTTAACGATAATTTGAAAAAACAAGAAGACAAACAAAATATACGACTTGTCGTTAAAAGCTCAACTTAATACTCATAATCAAACAGTGTCGGATTTTCTTTTTTCAATCTCCAAGAATCCTCGCCTACCCTTTCGCAAATATCTTCAAGCACAGAAAGTATTGTCTGATTATCGGGCGTAACGCCGTTTTTCAATAACGGCAAAATATCAAGAACAATATCGTTGAAAGATGCGAGTTTATTCTCCCGTTCCATACGTCGTAAATAACTTATTAAATAATACTTTATTCGCAATCGAACGTCTATTTGCGTTTGAAATTTTGTGTTCTTTTTTATACGGTATTTCTCAGTTTTGTCGTCGTAGTCAAATCTGTCGGACAATATCGGCGTCAAATCGACGTATTCCTTCTTTAATAAATCCAAAAAGCCCAATTCAAGCCCTTTGATAATCAATTCGTCGTTTATCTGTTCAAGCGTCGCACCGTCGTGTTTTGCAATAATTCCTTCAACGGTTTGTAGCACTATTTCTCCTATATCCATTCCCAAGTTCGCTTTTAATACCGCTCTTGGGCTGCGAACTTTACGAAAATTTATAATCAATTCCCCCGACAAAACAGTAAAAGGGTTTTGTCGTTTTTTAAAAGAAGTTTGTCCGTTTTTTTGAGGAACAGCTCCTATATATTCAAAGCCGCATTTCTCGCAGGTCTCTATAATCAAATGCCAGAATTCCGGGTCTTTGTGTGCAAAAACGAATGAAAGCCAGCGATCAAATTTCAAAACGCGATACATCTCTTTTATGCTTTGCGCAATCAGGTCGTTGTATTCGTTTTTGGTTTTGTTGTGTTCGCCGCCTTCGATTGCCTCCAAATCGTAGTCTTCCTCGTTTACATCCAAATCAAGCCAAGCGTTCCACATAACAGATAAATCCAAATACGGAATTTTTTTGCCGTATGGCGGATCTGTATAAATATAATCCACACTTTCGTTATCCAAAAATGATAAATTTGTCGCCGTACCTTTAACAATTTTATAGTTATCGACAGTATTTTCATTTATAGAGCGCTTTATTTCTTCTTTTGCGGCATAAGTTTTTTTATATTTTGTTTCAAAAATACGTAAAAGCGGCATTATCCCGGGTTTAGGCGCTATCCTGTATCTATAATAACGGAATATCGCACTGTCTCCTCCGCCGGCACTTTTAGTATAATGAAACGTCAAATTATGTTTATTCAGTGAACTTGAAAAAACAAGGAATAAAGTATCTCTTATATTCTTATCCTTTACTTTTTTTATAATTGCTTTTAACAATGCTAACTGCGCCATCTGTTTTTTACTGAATAATTTATGAACGCTGTTGACATCCGAACCTTTCGGAAGTTTTAAATCTTTGGGCAATGGATATTTTTGCAAAATTCCTTTCACGTCATAATTGTTTTTCGGTTCTTTTTTTTCGTATTCTTCACAAATCTTGTCATACGTTTGCGACAAATCATGAAAATCTACGGGAACAAGCAGCGATTGCATAATAAAAACCGACAAAGGATTTATGTCTAAACTTATAGTTTTTCGCCCGTTCATTAACGCCTCGACAGCGGTAACGCCACTGCCGCCGAAAGGGTCCAGCACAATATCGCCGGGCTTGCTGAAATTGTTAATATACTCGGCGACAACATTCCACGCCTGCCGTGTAAAATATCCGTGAACGCCGAAATGCCTCTTTGCAGATTGCTTTTTTACAGGAATCTCTTTCAAAAGCGGGCGAGCGGCATAGTCAAATTTTTTTTCTTGCGATAATATCGGCTTTTCGTAAGCGAATGTTTTTCCGTGTTGAAAACAGTTTGGCGAAAGCATATTTTGTAAAGAATCCCAATATCTGTCTATTTCGAAAACACGAAAATGCAAAATCGGATTTTCAGGGTTATTTGTTCTAAAAACGACAAATTCAATTCCGTTACATATTGCAAAATAATTGCTACGAATTTCTTTATGAACTGCATAACTATACGCTTGATCGACAAAATTCATTACATTCTTGTCGGAAGATTTCGCTTCTAAAACCCAAGCGTAACTGTTTTCTACTTTAAGAAGATAATCGGGAATTAACGTCGTTTTTTCTTTTCGGCTACCGACTTGCATTTCAAAATGTTTTTCGCGAACGATAGTTTCTTCTCTAAATCCGAGCGCTTTTAATAAAGGTTCGATAATAGCGGCACGAACAGAAGATTCATTAAACTCTTTTG
>JAIRUI010000088.1 GCA_031254455.1 Chitinispirillales bacterium
AATAAGAGAAAATCCGTTAAAATTATCTTGATTTTATAGATGTGTACACTCTGTGAATGCAATATAGTATTTTATATAAAAACATGGTATTTTTTTATCCTTAACTAGGATTGAACCAATATTATTTTCACAAAATAAATGATGATATTTTTGGAAGATATATAATTCCCAAACAAATATTGAATTTCGGCAAAGAAAATCAAATTTTTTTTCTCTGCGGCTTTTGACGAGGCAAGTGACGGGAGATTTAATAAAACGCATATATAAAAAGATTTACGTCCTTCTTTGTCTGTAAAAAAAATATTTTATCATTGATTTTAACGAAAAAACAAAAAGAAGGAAGTTATGGGTAAGAATTATTTTAACAGTATCCCGTTCAGTAAGAAGGTTTGGGAATTGGGTAAATGCCGTTTTATGGATTCGGACGAATTTAACGGAGTCGAAAAACTTAAAGGCAAGAAGATCGTAATAATCGGTTGCGGCGCACAGGGTCTTAATCAGGGCTTGAATTTAAGGGACAGCGGATTGGACGTATCGTATGCGCTTAGAAAAGAAGCGATCGAAACAAAGCGTCAAAGTTTCAAAAACGCATCCGAAAACGGATTCAAGGTCGGCGTTTACGAAGAACTGATTCCGACGGCGGATTTGGTCGCAAACCTCACTCCCGACAAACAGCACACTCCGGTCGTAAACGCCGTTATGCCGCTCATGAAAAAGGGCGCGTCTCTGCTTTATTCGCACGGATTTAACATTGTCGAAGACGGAATGCAGGTTCGTCCGGACATAACGGTAATTATGGTAGCGCCCAAAAGTCCCGGCTCGGAAGTCCGCGAAGAATACAAACGCGGTTTCGGCGTTCCGACACTCATTGCCGTCCACCCCGAAAACGACCCCAACGCCGACGGTTTTGAAATAGCAAAAGCGTATTGCTGCGGAACGGGCGGAGACAGGGCGGGCGTTTTAGAGAGTTCATTTGTCGCCGAAGTGAAATCCGACCTTATGGGCGAACAGACGATTCTTTGCGGAATGCTGCAAACCGGCTCGATTTTGGCTTTCGACAAAATGATAAAAAACAAAATAGATCCGTCTTACGCATCGACGCTCATTCAATACGGCTGGGAAACCATTACCGAAGCGCTCAAACACGGCGGAATTACCAATATGATGGACAGATTAAGCAATCCGGCTAAAATCAAAGCGTTTGAACTCGCCGAAGAAATAAAAGAAATTCTGACGCCGCTTTATCAAAAGCACATGGACGACATTTTAGACGGTGATTTTTCCAAAATTATGATGGAAGATTGGGCCGCGGGCGACAAAGATTTGCTTAGATGGCGCAAAGAAACCGGTGAAACCGCGTTTGAAAAGGCGAAAAGCAACGCAAAAGATTCGATAAGAGAGCAGGAATATTTTGACAACGCTATTTTAATGGCCGCGTTTGTAAAGGCGGGCGTCGAGTTGGCGTTTGAAACGATGACGGACGCGGGGATTTTGGAAGAATCGGCTTATTACGAGTCGTTGCACGAAGTTCCGCTCATCGCAAACACGATTTCACGCAAGAAACTTTATGAAATGAACGTCGTAATCTCGGATACCGCAGAATACGGAAACTATCTTTTCAGCAATTCTGCGATACCGCTTCTTAAGGATTTCGTAGAAAATCTTGGCGCCGACGTTATCGGAAAACCTTTGGCGGTCAAAGATAACGGCGTTGATAACCGTTACTTAATTGAGATAAACGACCTCATTCGCAATCATCCGATTGAGTGCGTAGGCGCAGAACTTCGCGGCTATATGACGGCGATGAAAGCGATTGCGTAAGTATATACTTTGAAGCGGACTTTTGTCCGCTTCATTATTTCTGTGCAAATCTTACACAAATTACTTATATTTATTATTGTTTTATAAAAAAGGACGGCGTTATGAAAAAAACGTACTATTTTTCAACGTTTATTCTCTTCACTTTGTTTGGGGCTGCCGACGCTCAAATAAATTTATTGCATACGTTTGAGAATGTAAAAAATTTTAATTATTATGTCAATACTGATTTCAAGGGATACGTTATTGACAATAAAATTTATAACGAGGATTTTTCTTTGAGAAAATCTATTGATATACCATCGCTTGACGGTTATAAGTTTTCAATATCTGAAGTATCGGAAAAAATATTTAACCTAGATAATAAATTGGAGTTTCTTGTATATTTTTCAAATAATGAGTTACCAAATAAAACTACTTTGCGACTATACAATGAAGATGGAAACATGCTTAAAGATTTTGGAGCGGCAGAAATAAATATTAGTGGAAAATTACATTTAATGTCAAACGGTAATTACGTACTTATTGTTAATAAAGGGAATTATATAGTAGACTATGAATTATTTTCTCAATATGAAATCTATTCGCTGCCCGGAAAAGGAAATACCGTTTCGACACAGATTGTTAAGAAATCTACCGAATTGGCATACAAACTGCGTCCGGGTGAAACCGCGACAATGAAAATCTACGACGTAAGAGGACGTTTAATAGATACGAAACAGGTGGATTACGTTTTCGACAGAATTTTGCTCAACACGACAAACTATTCGCGCGGCGCATACGTTTACGAAATCAACGGAGTCGCCAAAAAATTCATGGTTAAGTGATCTTGCGCGATAAACCTGTATTATTGGCTTTGTTTTTTGGTTATTTTATCGCTTTCTGCCGCATCAAGCAATCCAAAAGAACCATTGCCGCCATCGCCTCGACTACGGGAACGGCGCGAACGGCTACACAAGGATCGTGACGCCCCTTTCCTTCAAGCGTTACCGAATTTGTGTCATAGCCGACGGTATCCTGCGCAAGTCCGATTGTCGCAGTAGGCTTGAATGCGACGTTAAAAACAATATTTTCTCCGTTTGTTATGCCGCCTTGAACCCCGCCGCTGTTGTTGGTTTTTGTCCGTAAAACGCCGTTTTTCATAACAAAAGCGTCGTTATGTTCGCTCCCTTTCATTTTACTTGATGAAAAACCGCTTCCGATTTCAAAACCTTTCGCGGCGGGAATAGACAGCATCGCCTGTGCAAGCAAAGCGTCGATTTTGTCAAAAACCGGATTGCCAAGCCCCGTCGGCACGCCTCTGCAAACGCAAGAAACGACAGCGCCTATCGAATTCTTTTGCGCTTTAACCTTTTCTATTTCTTTTTCCATCAAATCCGAAATCAAGGCGTTCGGACACTTCGACGCCGAAGCGTCGATTATTTCCTGCGTTATTGCGTTTTCATCGATGTCTTTTACGCAAATTTCACCGATTCGACTAACAAACGCGACGATTTCAATTCCGAAATTTTTAAGAACCCGTTGAGCTATCGCACCGGAAATCACCCGCCCGACAGTCTCTCTTGCGCTCGCTCTTCCACCGCCGCTTGACGCCGAAATCGCAAACTTTTCTCTGTAAGTAAAATCGGCATGCGACGGACGCGGAACATTTGCAAATTCTTTATAGTCGTCAGGACGAAATTCACCGTTCGTCACAACTACCGCGATAGGCGTTCCAAGCGTTTTGCCGTTTTCCACTCCCGAAAGTATTATAGCCGTATCGCTTTCACCGCGCTGAGTCGTAAATTTATTAAGTCCTGGCTTTCTCCTGTCTAATTGCTTTTGAATTAAACTTTCGCTTATTTCGATGTTGGGCGGGCAGCCGTCAATAACCGCGCCGACTCCTTTGCTGTGACTTTCCCCGAACGTAGTCGTTCTGTAAATCACGCCGAACGTATTATCCATTTTTTGTTTCCGTTTGAAAAAATTAATGTCTTTTTGGATTGAAACTTAGATAAAATAATATCCGCCTCACACCGATAATTAATCAAAAATTCCATTATACAAGAGATTCCAATATTAATTTCATGACTTTATCATAATCAAGATTATTTAATATTATATCAAGTTATATATTTTTGAGATTATATTATTATACAATATATAGTATATAAGTAAATAAATCTTACTATTATATTGCGCCGCAATATATTTTCACTATGAATGTTTTTAGAAAAAACGCTTTCAAAACAATTAACTATGAATAAAACAATATTATTGTTTTTGTTTTTTGCAATTTTCGCATTTGGACGAGACAGAGACGTCTTGTCCGTTTCATGCGACGCCGCCTATGTTTCTATTTTAGACGCCAAATGCGCAAAACCGATTGAAGCATTGCGGTATGAATAGAATTTATTAAAATCCGTTCGTATGCAAAGTATGACGGAATCGTGTTTATAAAATTTATGAATAAATAGAGAAAATATATTTGAGGGAACCAAAAAAAGTATTTTTGGTCTAATGATTCTAATAAAATTGGGCGGAGGAGATAAAAATGAAAAATTTCAACGGTGAATTTGCAAGTGAAGCGGAAGATTGGAACAAGTTATCTATGCAGGAAAAAGAAAGAATTTACAAAGAAGATGTGGAACAACTTCGTAGAGATTTTAATTCTGTTGAGGGCGGAAATGGACAGGCAATATCCGATTGGACGAGAAAATATGGAAGAAGAGGATATAAAAACGGGATTGACGGCGTAATAAATATTCCGGCAAGAGATATAATACGCGAGCGGCCTGTTAAACAATATTCTTTTGAGGAAAACGATTTTAATGAAAGAAAACAAACTCGTAATCCAAATTATAATCCGCAAAAAGTTTCGCAGCCGACGAATAACTTGTCGATGAATGATAA
>JAIRUI010000089.1 GCA_031254455.1 Chitinispirillales bacterium
AATAAGAGAAAATCCGTTAAAATTATCTTGATTTTATAGATGTGTACACTCTGTGAATGCAATATAGTATTTTATATAAAAACATGGTATTTTTTTATCCTTAACTAGGATTGAACCAAGTTTTAATTCATAAATATAACGACTACACGCTTGTTGATGGACAATTTAAGGCTTGGTTTAACGTTGGTAATGACATAACATTATTACCAGAATACCAAACAAAAATCAATGAATATGGTTCCAAACAAGTACTTTTAACAGCAACTAACAACCCTGACAATTCAATTCCTCCTACGTGTCCGTGGCCTTTAGGAGAATATTGGGTATTTTACCCACACGCTAATAATTTGGAATATGTTTGGGCTTGTGGAGGTATAGGTAATGATTTGACTAATGAAGGCCGTCCGACAATATTTAGAGCCCCTAAAGAGATAAACGTCAATTATCCTAATGGTAGGTATTTACATTGGAATAGTGAATTAGATGTATGGGATAAACCTGAAAGAGTTTAGTTATAGTTAGATTGAATTTTAAAATAAATAAGTTCAAGTTTAGAATTAATATTTTGGTATAATTGAAAATAGTAAGTCAGATTGGATTAGACTACAAGTAGCCCTCATTTAAATTAAAAGAAAGAATTAAAATGGAAATTTGTGGATATTGTGGTGAAACGAAGAAGTATGTATCAAATGCAACTTCTGTATGGACGGGAACTTATTGTGAAGATTGTTTGCGCTTATGTAGAAAAGATTGTTTAGAGGCAATTAAAGATATTGAAGAACAAAGAAAATTATTGAATTTGTAAATAGTCAAAGATATTAAGAAATGTAAGTTCAAAATTTGCATTGGTATTTTTAAATATAATAAATTTGAGAAATTAGGAATAGGGTATTCGGGAATTAGAGGTCAAGAGTTGAAGATTTGGAGTGTCGGCTGTTGAGCCCTCGAATATTCCACGTCTTCAGCGTGGAGTTGCCTTCAATGTGAGGATTGTTTGAGGTTATGTCGTCAAGATTGTTTAGAGGCTATTAAAGATATTGGAGAACAAAGAAGATTGGCGAATTTGTGAATATTGAAAAATGGCTTTGTGTAAAATTGTATATAGTCATCAAAAATTATTCTTCGTGATATTCGTGTAAAACAACCGTCTTATATTTTCCAATTTTTTTTTCAAAACCCAAAAACGGAAGCGAGATAATTGAAAATACTCCTGCAACCTGCGAACCGCTTTTTTCAACCATTTTTGCGACCGCTTCAATTGTTCCGCCGGTTGCGATTAAATCGTCAATTATCAAATAATTTTTGCCGACCTCAATATCCGTCTTGTGAATTTCCAAAGTCGCTTGTCCATATTCCAAATCGTACGATTCTTCTATGGTTTTACCGGGGAGTTTTCCTTTTTTGCGGGCGAGAATAAGCGGAATCTTCTTTTCTTTAGCGTAAATCGCACCCATAACGAATCCGCGGCTTTCCACGGAAATAACCGCGTCGATTTTTGTATTCTTGAATGCCTCTAACATTTTTTCGGATACGAAATCAACGGCTTGCGGACACATAAAGACCGACGTTATATCATAAAACAGTACGCCTTTTTTTGGAAAATCCGGGACTTTTCTAATTACTGAATCAAGATTCATAAAAAAATTCCTTCCATACTTTTTAACTTCTTTGTTATTAATATAATATTTGCTCAAGTAAAAGATACTGTTTTACGGGAAACGCCTTAAAAAAAGAACCTCTTTTTTTTCATATTACACCTCTTAATAAATCGAAGACTTGAATACACTTTTCATAAAAACTTCTCTTTTCTTAAACCGTTGACTATCAATTACTCATTTCTCTTTCCAATTGCTTGAATTTTCGGAAATGAATGCCGACATCTGCAAATAATGTAAAATTATGCGAATCAATAACGACTTTATCTACGAGCGTTTCGTTTCTGTTTAAGTGCCTTGTTTTATTGCCTACAATCGTTGTAACAGCCATGCCGACTTTAACGGTAAAATATCTGTATTTGAAACCAACGCCGACCGGAACGGAGAAATCCAAAATCAACAAACCAAATTCTGAATATTTTTCATAACCGTACGCAAAATTTGCCGGATCAAACATTTTACCGCCAAGTCCGTCATAATAGGTAAGTGAAAATTGCGGATTTGTAAATATTTCAAAATAAGAAAAATTATCTAATTTTTTTCTTGTTCCTATACTGGGTCCGCTACACAAGAAATAGCTCGTTTTATAGCCTGCTGTGCGATAGCCGCCAAAATCTCCTTCGTAAAGATATCTTCTAATTGAAGTTTTAATGAACGACGAAATTGCTATATTTTTAAACAACGAACTTTCTCCATTGTCCACATGGTTAATTTTCAAACCAAGTTCACCTACAAGTCGATAAAAACCGAACAATGGCATTAATGCGCCTGTGTATGCCATAGTATATAACTCAAAATTTTCTTTCTTACTGCCAATTATTATATAGTAGTCGGAAAATTCCATAAACCCATCGTATGGCGTCAAATAAATAGTGTTTGAATACATGGGATATTTGTTGTTTTGCACTTGCGTCTTATAGTAATGTATAATCGATAATTGATTATAATGCATTCGCCCGCCGAAAGAAAAACCTTTATTGACGTATGGAGAAACAAACGCTATGTCTAAAGCGGAATAATTTATACTCGTTATTGTAAAAATAAATAAAACCGAATTTTTCAATTTCACAATTTATCCGTTTATTCCGTTAAATAATTTGGATTATCAAACTTAAATTCTCCGGCCTTTGTTATAGTAAATCCATAGTTTTTACCTATAATTCCTCCGTAATAATCCTTAACCATCAGAAATACTTCATAGGTTTCACCATCTTTTAATCCTATATTCAAATCAAAAAGTTCCGTACATGAAAAAACTTTCTCGGCATCTTCTCCATCTACATCTATTATTAAATCACTATTTGTAAAAGCACTGTCTGAGAAAGATTCACCTTTTTTGCGAATTTCCCAAACGTACAACAAATTTTTACTAGACTTATTATTATGATCATATGCTTCCGCGTATAATTCCAAAACCATATCACTACTATCACCGCCATTTAAAACCGGAATGTCTCCTTCGTAAATGTTACCAGGAGTTTTTGATATGTTATGCAGTATAGAAATTCCAGATGTTTTTATTATCGGCGGAGCAAGAACAGGAATATTTAACATTTCTTTCAAAGAAGTATTTCCGCCATTATTAATTATTTCCGCTTCAATTTGGTAATTACCAGTAGAATCAAAAGTTTTACACAGCATTGAATCAATTTTCGGAGAAGAATCGTTTTCCCAAATCGAACTGACAAAGTATTGCTTTAGTTTTGCTTTTACTTCGTAGTTTCCAGCGGTCTCAAGCCAAAATGTGTTATTTATTATTAACCTTTGTTCTGTTTTAATAGTGGTATCTTGATTTACTCCTCTTATATATAAATTAAAATCATTATTTGATTTCAATTTAGTTCCAATAATTATATCGGAAGCGGTTCCTCCGGAATCAATCGACTCGCTGAAGAAGTCAATATATAAGTTTTCATAACAAGACAAATCGCTAAATCCGGACAATACGCTAATCCCATTATTTTCATGCCATTGATCGTCATTAAAGGACGTATTTTTATGTATTACTTTTGCAACATAGGGTTTTTCTGACATCCCTTTTTTTAAGTTTGCTTTTGCGACTGGAATAGAATTGCGAAGAGTAATCTGTTTTGTCACTAACGCAGAGTCACCTTCATCGTCTTTAATTTTAACTGAAACGTTAAAACATCCTTCTTTTATGTTCACCGTCAGTTTACCTCCGCCCTCAATTTGCAGGTCAATAGTTCCATCGCCGCCAGCTTCTACAATATCCCAATCAGAAACGGAAACAACATTAAAGGTTATATCCCCATTATTTCTACTGTAATAATCATGATATGTTCCGTTACCGGTAATATCCCAGTAATAAAACATATCATGAGCAGACAGATCGTGCCAAAGTTGATATCCCTTTTCGGGAAGATTTATAAGTAATTTTGAATTTGTAGTTATTGTATTTTTTGTCGAATCTTTGTGCAAAATCCAAACAGCGTCCGGATCTCTTGCATAAGCCGTAAAAGTATATTTCGATTTACTTTGTTTTATAAATGGTTCCCCATTAATTTTCTGATGCTCTAACGGTAATTCTGCCAATATTGCGTCAATCAAAATAAACCTTCCGACCGCTATTGAGAATTTTGTTACCCCGTAATTTTCATCTTTTGCCAATTTATCAAATCTACTGCTATATCTTATATAACAAGCATAGTTTCTGGCGCGTGTATTACAACTACCGTCTCTACCAATATTTTCTTTAGCCCATTTTAATGCCTTTAAAGTCCTTATACCATATTCTGCTATAGCATCATAAATAGAGCCGGTAAAATAAATATTGGACATACTGCCCCAATTATCTTCATTCAATGCTTTTTTTGCAGCATATTCATTAGCCCTTTCTCTTCTATCGTCCTTATCTTCTGAAGTTCCCGTATAATCATCTAAGGCATGAGAAAAAGCAACTCCTGCGTCTCCAATATTGTGAATTATTTGTTCATATGCTCTTTTTTTACTAAATCCCATTCTTTCGAATTTGTTATATTCACGGCTAACTATTGAACACAATTTATAATATAACACTTCACGATCATTTTCTGGTTGTCCGTTTTCTATCCATTTTCTCATATCGCTTTTTACAACGTCCCATTTTAATTTATCAACCATAAAACCACTCCAACATCCATGTATTTTGTCGTACTTACTAAATATATCTTTTGATCCACCTACCGCAACCATATTATCAAAAAAATCGTACATATCCATAACACCCATCACAAATCCGTCATAATCTGTAAGTAAATTATCCATTCTATGATGACCGATGTTAAGCATTCTCAAATTGTTTGTTCCGATCGGAACTCTTAATGGAACCAAACGTTGCCAATGAAAACCATCGTCTTCTCCCGGTATAACGCTAATACTATCTTCATCGCATAAGCCTATGTACAAATATTTGTTTATACTGTCCATTGTAGCGATATACCGAACATTTTTGAAAAATACAATGTCGCCAGTATTATAAAATGTACTGTCGTTCCAAAACGAAATCGACTGTGAGAATGCCGTTTTAAATAAAAATAAAACAAAAAGAATCAATCTGTTTTTCATAAAATCACCTCAATGTTTATATCTTTTTAATTGTATACGTAAAATCTAATTCGACATTTTTTGTTTGAGAATCGCTACAAACAGGCAAAATCGTATAAGATTCACCTTTGTACAAAAACGACGAGTCCGCCCAATATTCAGGGGTTCCTTTCACCAAGATTACGGGCTGTTCACTAATAAAAACAAACCTTATTCTTCTATTCATTTCAGATTTGTGACTGTTGTATTCGCGCCATTTTAATATTATAGGCATTCCAGATTTATAATCTTTTTCATCCAAAACAAATTTTTCTTGCTGTAAAGGGTTTACATTAATAATAAGTTTGCGTTTACCAATTTCAAAGTCATCTTTATCATTATAATCTACATAACCTTGTGCCGCAACCATTAATCCGTAATAATAAAGAACATTACTTTCTGAACAATAAATCATTTCATCATAATAAATTTCTGGGTAAGGAGCTGTATCAATGTATTCTACCAATTGCTCTTTTGAATAAATTTTCTTCTTTTCCACATCAATAATATCGGAATGAAACACTACCGTCTCTACAAAACCATCCGGGAAATAAATATGGTCTTGAGAACATCCACACAAAAGAATTAAGGTAAATAATAAAATTAACTTTTTCATAATTTTACTGCCTCAATTCTTTTCTCTAATGTGCAGTTGATTCCATTGACGAAAAGACAAATGCGTTCTTTTGGCCTTTTCCTCATAATCAGCAGGTTCGTCATACATTAAATTATATCCGGATGTTTTATCGCTGTCGTCTTCAAACAGTGACATTCCGAGTAAAATTGCCACTGCACAAGCAAAGTTTCTTTTGTAAAGATCATTATTTGGGTCTACTTTTGCATATGCCGCTCTTGCGCTCGAAAACCTTTTATATTCTTTGTCATCTTCGTCATAAATAATAAATTCCGAATTTATTTCATCAGACAAAATAATCTTACAATCATAATTTATTGTGTCTGTTGTCAATTTCAATCTGCAAATCGCTTGATTAAAAATACTGTCGTTAGCCCATTTTACAATTCTCGCATTACTGACTGTATCTCCACCTTCAATTCTTACTTTTATATTTCTCCAAGGGTATGCCACTATATAAGCGGTATTTTCTTTTACAAGTATTTTTTCATCATTCTCTATATTGTCAATCAAGTCGTTAATATCTCTTGTTTCGCCATTATACTCAAAATCCGAACCAATAACAATTAAATTTTCCTGTTTGTATTTTCCGAATTCCCCTGATACCTTGATCAAATATTTATTCTTTTTATTTTTAATATTTGTCGGGACATTTATAAAATTATTGTCGCACAAGGAAAATTTTACATTCTTTGAGCTCTCTTTATCATACGCGCAAACAACATAATTACGATAATGCAAGTCTGCATTTTCCTCTTCTACCTCAAAATTAAAGTAAGTTTCAACATCTCGCTCATCAGCCGGAATGGAAAATATGGCGTAAGTAAGAATCTTCCCATTAGCATTGAAAGAAATTTCTCCGTATCCGTATTTTGTATAACAAGTATCCTCTTCAACAATTTTTGCATTTTCCAACATTATGTTCTTAAAACTCGAACTGCCGTTTACTCCCATACGAATTTCAAGTTCACTCTCCTTCTCGTATTTTTCCGGAGTCGGATCTTTTCTACAACTAACCAAAAACAAAACCAAAAAAAATAACAAAAACATATTTTTCATTTTGCTTTCCTCTTATTTAAACTGTTGAGTGTATATTTGAGCTTTTAATTTGACTTCGCCGATAACAACCGGTAAAATATGATAACGATTATTGTCTTCAAGTGCTTTTATTTTGTTCGTATCGGTTTCTGCAACAAGAAAAATCGGTTTCCCAATGAATTTACCGTTTACAAATTTTCGAGTTGTATAAATATAATTAGAGTTATTATCGTCTACACCTTGGCGATAAAATCTGACCACTAACCTTTGTCCTGAAACAATCTGATTATCTTTCTGAAAAAAGATATATACATCTCCACTGTCAATGCCGTCAGAGTTACTGTTTTTGGGATGATAAAACCGCAATGTTAAGGCACTTCTGCCGTATAACAATTTATATAAATCGTTTTTTGAGTCTACTTTTACGGCAATCTCTCCTATTCCGTTACCGACAATAAATTCGCCATCCAAATTTAATATTCCAAACCCGACTTGCGGTATATTAGGCGGAACAGAAATTTCATATGCTCCCATATCAACTTCTTTCCCGAGCGGACGCGATGTTTTAGCAATATCTGTTTCTATTTTCATATCTGTACCTCTATCAATACAAGGACTACCTTTTTTTAACATCAACCCGTCATTTTCTGTTCCGAAGCAATCTACATTTCCTTTCGGTTTATCGACATCTACAAACAACGGATCGTCATCAATATTCCCCTCACCTGCAAATCCGTTTCTTACACAAGAATATTCAACGTCAAACCCATCACCCTCAAACTCTCTCTTCTCATCCCAAAGAATCGTATTAACAACCTTCACCCTCGAATTCTTAGACACAAC
>JAIRUI010000090.1 GCA_031254455.1 Chitinispirillales bacterium
TATGTGGATGGAGAATTATCCGGCAGCAGCATATCTTATACGATAAAAGCGTCGGACGTAGGTAAAGATATAAGAGCGGAGATAAGCGGAACCAATACCGTAGGCAAGGCGATAAGCGAGATTGTCAGGGCGGCGGGCGGCGCAAATCCAATCATCGACATTAAAAATCCCGACAAACGCGGAGGTATCAGACTGTCGAGTAATATCGTTTCTGAAAAGGCTGTTATTACTATCGACTTACCGAACAACGAGAGAGTTTCACAGATGAAGGCGGTCGTTTACGACAATACCGGAAACGAAGTATTTGAGACTGAGGCAAGAGGCGGTACAGCCGAGTGGGATTTAACCAATAACGACGGTAGAAATGCGGCTAACGGCAGTTATTTGATAATTGTCGAAGCGAGAGGAAATAACGCAAAGACGTATAAGTATTCGGCGAAGTTGGGAGTGAAACGATAACCGGACCGGATTGCTTCGCAACGCTTGCAATGACGGGACATTATTTAATAAACGGGACGCATAGAGATTTGCGTTCCGTTTTGTTTTTGCGGCGAATATTATTTTGAAAAAGCAAAACGGTTTTCTAAATCTGTAGAAAAAGAGAACGTAATTAAGACGAGACAAACAATATGGAAGAGCAAAATTTGAATGCGTTAGTAATATCCGATTCGCACGGAAATATAAATTTTTTACAAAATATAGTAAAAAAAGCGAAAGAGATAGCGAATATCGAACAAATTTGGCATCTTGGCGACGAATACGAAGATATGGATTATATCGATTTTGACGGAATTGTAAAAAAAATTCCCGGAACTCGACATCCCGATTATTATTCGGGGGCGCTTAGTAAATTTCTTTCTTTTCCTTTCTCAAACGCAGAAATTACAATCGTTCATTCGCCTTACGATATTCCGAATTTCTTAATTTGCCAAAAGCGCTTGTTTTTTTACGGGCATCTCCATCGTTCGAATATTGCCAAAAGCGGAAACGGACTTTTAATTTCACCCGGACATATAAAATGCCCGTTTGACCGCGGATACGAAGCGTCTTTTTTAATTGCCGAGTTTTCACAAACAATAAAATTGAAACAATACGATTATTCAGGAAAATTTAAAGCGGAAGCGATAGTGAAAAACCTTGAAAACAGGTATGAGTTATCACAAATAAAGGGCAGCCCGATCGGCTGGAAAATATCTGAACCGCTATTAAAATAGGATTGAGTTATGAGATGCAATTATCGGTTCAAATTTTTTTTAATAATTTGGTATGTGCGAAAATATATTTTTAGTTGTCTTTTTCATTGTTTTTAGCGATTTATTGGGATTATTAATGAAAATAAAATTCATATATCCGAAATTTTATAAGTTTTTGGAATTGCGTCCGGAACTCGCAGAATTTCCGGCGATAGCGGCGACATGGGCATATACGATGCCGCCCGCAATGGGTATTCCGATTTTGGCAAAACTATGCGATTCGCAGCCGGACATTGAATATCATATTCAAGACCAAAATATTGAAGAGATAAATTTTAATGACGACAGCGACGTTATCGCGATAAGTTTTTTCACTCCGCAGGCGGCAAAAGCGTACGAACTGGGCGATAAATTTTTAGCGCTGGGCAAAACCGTTTTAATGGGCGGCATGCATCCGTCAATGATTCCTGACAATGTGCAGCCGCATTGTACTTCTCTTACGGTCGGAGAAGGCGATACGGTATTTTTGCAGCAGATTGACGATTACAGAAAAGGCTGCTTGAAACCGCGATACCAGGCGGCTGAATTTCCTGCGCCCGAACAAATCGTCACTCCGAAAAGAGGCGTATTCGACATTGAAAACAAATACGATTGGCACGCGTCGCTCGTGAGTGTAACGCGAGGATGCCCTTTCGGCTGCGAGTGGTGCAACGTTCCGATTTACCAGGGAAACCGTACACGCCTGCGCCCGATAGACGATGTAGTAGAAGACATTCGCTTATTAAGCGGTCAGGAATTTTACGTAACCGACGATATGATAATGTTGAATCGCCCGCGAATAACCAATTACGTAATGGATTTATGCGACAAAATTAAAGATTTTAAGGTAAAAATGTTCTTGTCGTGTTCGCCGGCTATGAACAGCGATACAAATTTTTTGAATAAAATCGCCGAAGCGGGTGCGGCGAGCATGTACACAGTTTTTGCAAGCGACCCGTTCAGTGCAAGATTCTACGAAGGCGATAAAAATGTCTGGAATAAGTGCGTAGATTTGGTCAAGCAATTAGAAGACAGGGGAATAAGATTTTTCGGTTCGTTTGCAGTAGGATACGACTGCTGTCACGAGGACCAATTCGACAAAATTTTGGAATATTGCCGCGTCGCGAATGTTAAAACCGCCGAATTTTTCATAGCGACGCCGTTTCCGAACACTCCGTTTTTCAAACGATTGAAAGAAGAAAACCGTCTTCATTTACCTATTAACTGGGCAAGGTATAACGCTGCAAACGTCGTATTTAAACCGAAGCATACGACGGAAGAGCAATTGGATGACGGATTTTCGCGTGTCTGGAAAGAATTTTTTTCAAGCGCCGATCATATGGAATCGCTTTCGGCGTTCACTATGGACACAGAAAAAATTCTGCAATCGTTGGAATATTCGCAAAAAGTAAAAGATTCGGTAAAAAAGGGTATAGAAAAAGCAAAATGCAACTCTAAAAGATTGTAAACAAAGTATATTTGCAATAATATTGAAAAGAAAAGAGGAATTTTATGACGCAAAAAATTGTTATTACAGGATTAGGTTCCGTAAATCCTTGCGGAAACAACGTTAATGAGTTTTGGAATTCATTAAAGAATGGAAAAAGCGGAATAGATTTCGTACAGGCATTCGACACTTCAGATTTACCGACTAAAATAGGCGGCGAGGTAAAAGGAATCGATTACGGAAATTATTTGGATACTAAAGAAGTAAATAGAACCGATAGATATATTCTTCATTCTATCGCCGCCGCCGACGAGGCGGTAAAAGACGCTAACCTTTTGAACGATTCGATTGACGCCGAGAGAATAGGCGTAATTATTTCTTCGGGAGTCGGCGGTCTGAGTTATCTTGAAAACGAAGCGATAAAGCTTTATGAAAAAGGACCGCGGCGCGTGTCTGCATTTTTTATTCCTATGATGATTGCGGATATGGCTAGTGGGATGGTTTCAATGAAATACGGATTCAAAGGACCAAATTACGGAATAGTTTCCGCCTGCGCTTCCGGAGGACACGGGATTGGCGACGCGATGCTTGCGCTTAGGGCGGGAATGATGGACGCCTGCATTTGCGGCGGAACGGAAGCGGCGGTAACTCGTTTGGGATTCGCAGGTTTTTGCGCTATGAAAGCAATGAGTACGCGCAACGAAATTCCGCAAAAAGCGAGTTCGCCGTTTGATTTGAACCGCGACGGATTCGTCATGGGCGAAGGCGCAGGAATTGCTGTTTTGGAAACCTTGGAACACGCGCAAAAACGTAACGCGAAAATTTATGCCGAATTAGTCGGTTACGGAGCTACCGGCGACGCATATCATTTAAGCAGCCCGTCTCCAGACGGCGAGGGGGCGCAAAGAGCGTTGAAAATGGCGCTGAAAACCGCAAATATGCAGCCGACAGAAATTGATTATATTTCGGCGCACGGGACTTCAACTCCCGCAAACGATAAAAACGAGTCCATTGCAATTCAAAAGGTATTTGGCGAGCACGCGCAAAAACTGTCGATAAGTTCGATAAAATCAATGACCGGACATTTACTTGGCGGCGCAGGCGGAATCGCTTTTGTCGCACTTGTAAAGTCTGTTGTCGAGAACGTTGTTCCGCCAACGATAAATTACGAAAATCCGGACCCCGATTGCCCGCTTGATTATACGCCAAATATCGCAAAAAGCAGGATTATCAATGCCGCTATGTGTAATTTATTCGGCTTCGGAGGGCATAACGTTTCGCTGGTTATTAAGAAATTTGTATGAAACAAAGTAATTTTTTTGAAAAAATAAATCAAATTATATTGAAAAAAAAATACTCGGTAAGTATTGTAGATGTCGGGTTTTCGGAAAAAATAAACAATCTGCAAAAATCTTTAGGATATTATTTCAAGAATATTGTTTTACTTTTTCATGCGCTTACGCACAAATCGGCAATCGCTCCGGAGACAGATCCAATAGGACTCGGTTCAAACGAAAGGCTTGAACTGTTGGGCGACTCGATTCTTGATTTTTTGGTAACCGAGGAGTTATATAATAAATTCCCCGGTTATACGGAAGGACAAATAACGGAAATAAAATCTATGATTGTAAGTCGAAAAATAATAGGCGATGTCGCCGACGGTATAAATCTGAAAAACGCTATGATTTTCGGTAAAAGTTACGAAAACCTTAAAAACTCAAAAACCGATGTTTGCTCAAACGCTTTCGAAGCATTAATCGCTGCGATTTATTTGGACGGCGGAATTGATTGTATTCGGAAAGTTTTAAGAAAGAAATTATTTCCGCTTATCGAAAGTTCACTTGTACGAAAAGAAAATATAAATTACAAAACGATGATATTAGAATTCGTTCAAGGAAACGGACATTCAACTGTAAAATACAACCTTATTTCCGAAAAAGGTCCGGATCACGAAAAAATCTTTACCGTTGGAATAGAAATTAACGGTAAAGATATGGGAATCGCACAAGGCAGTTCTAAAAAAGACGCAGAGCAGAAAGCCGCTAAAATCGCAGCGATGAAATTGGGAATAATAGTTTAAATATCCGCTTTTAAATTATTATCTATTTCGGAATCGTTATCCGTTTCCGGAAGAATAATTTGAATTTCCTCTATTCTTTGCGCATCCATTTTTGTAATTTTTAGAGTTATCCCCTTAAAAACGTATTCGGTTCCTTCTGTAGGCACATTTCCGTATTCATGATAAAAAAGCCCGCCTAAAGTGCTGTATTTTTTGTCTTTTTCATCAAATCTAACCGGAACAAATTCAGCCAAATCGTCCAATTCAATATGCGGATTCGCCAAAAAAGTACGAACGTCGGTTTGAACTACCGAAGAAACGCATTCGTCATACTCGTCGTTTATGTCGCCTACGATTTCTTCAATTATATCTTCCATAGTTACAATCCCTGCGGTTCCGCCGTATTCGTCAACAACAACGGCTATATGATTTCGCATTTTTTTCATATCTTTCATAAGATCCGTCAGCAATTTGCTTGCAGGAATATAGTGCGGCTCTTTAATAAGTTTCTTGAGCGACCAATTTCCAACATCTGAAATTCCGTTTTCCGAAATCCATTTTATCACGTCTTTAGCATGCAAAATTCCTATAATTGAATCAACGCTGTTTTCATATACCGGAATTCTAGAATGCCCGTTTGTGCTTATATGCGTCAATGTTTCGGAAAGCGGGGAATCAATAGAAATTGCAACGATGTCGATTCTCGGAACCATAACTTCTTTTGCTAATGTATCGCTGAATTCAAAAATATTTTTAATCATTTCTTTTTCTTCTTTGTCCAATCCGTCTTCGGAATCGGACGCTTCGGTTAATTTGCTTAACTCTTTTTCGCTTAAGAAATTGAACTTTTCATCATATTTCATAATTTTCAGGAGAAAATTTTGTACGAAATACATGATTTTAGCAATCGGAAATAGCAGCGGTTTATTTAAAATGTAAAAGAAATAAATCGGCATTAACAGATTTTCGGCATATTTCAAAGCGAACGCCCGCGGAATACTATAGCAAATAAAACCTGCCGCAATTGACGATATCGCCGCCGCAAGAAATACCGCTTCCCAGTTGAAATATTGTTGAGGAATAAAAATATAACGCCGTGAAATAAAATAAAAAATTATTCCCAGAATAGCGACAGCCGACGATTTTGCAAACGAAATCAACATTGAAAAAACAGTTTTGTTTTCCAAAAATATTTCAATCTTGCCGATAATATGCAGAGTCCGATTATCCGTTATATTGTTTTTATAACGTTCTATCTGCCCAAAAACAATTTTTGTAGAAGATAATAAAGAAATGTAAATACAATCAATTGTTGCGGCGATTACCAAATACGATAATTGTAAACCGGAATACTCCAAAACCTACTCCTTTTCAAGGTCAATATATTTTTTTTCGCGCCGTTCCATAATTATCCGTTCGTCTTCGGATTCATGGTTAAAGCCCAAAAGATGAAATATTCCGTGTATAAACAATCTTTGAACTTCTTCGTCAAGAGATAACCCGTATTCTTTCCTTTGCTCGTCGGCGCACTGTATGCAAATATATATTTCACCCAAATAATCAAAATCATTGAAGCAAAACGACAAAACGTCGGTAACACAATCTTTTTTACGGAAATCGTTATTTAACCGTTTAATAGTTCGTTCATTACAAAAAACCAAATCAACGCTCCGGTTTTCCGCTACACTTTCTCCCGAATACACCTTTCGGCAAAGTGAGAATAACGCCGTCTCGTCAATTTCCAGCGCTTCGTCGTCTTCATACACAATTTCCAGCGGCGTATCGGCTGCTTGCAAATTACAAATTATCCAAACCCAAAATAATCAATTTTCGGTTTATGTTAATTCTTGTAACATCGGCTTCTTTCGCAAGCTTCGACTTAATGTCCCTGAAAATATTCATCGATCTGGAATATTCGCTGTTTTTCGCCCACACCAAATAATCCATAGTTTTATCGGCGACGATATTTTCTTTTGAAGACGAAAACATTTCCTCAATTACGTCGGACACGGCAAACTGCAAATTCTCAATTTGCTTCGCGTTAAAATTTCCTGTAACATTGAAAATAAGTTTGTATTGTGCGCCGCGTTTTACATCGTCCTGCCAATATGCCGTAACTCTCGCCAATACGTTTTGGATTGCGCCGTTAATCGCTTCTTCAACCAATGCTTCCTGTGCAACGTTCGGACGAGTCGCGGAATATCCGGTTTCCGTACCTAAAAGCCGTGCGGTCGTCGTTTCATACGCTTTTACGACAACGGTCGCTTTTCCTCCCTGAACGCTTCCGGAAAACGAAATATAAACGTCCGCACCCAAAGCCAAAGACAATTGGTAAGAAATATCTTGATCCGCGCCTTTGAGCTCCGCTTGGATGTTTGCCAAATCGTTCAACTGTTCAGACGCTCTTGGAACAATGACGTCGTATTTACGAGCGGTTAGAAAACTTTCAATAACTCCCGCAGCCTGACGCGCTAAAGGATTTGATTCGAAAACTTGAAGCGGAGTTTGTCCTTTCGGCGTTTCGGGAATCACCATAATAAACGGAAGCCCTATTTGCGCGACCAAAGCGTCTTTACTCGCAAGGACGCCCATACCTTCAAGATCCGAACGTATCGCCGAAACGTTTACGCGAATATTTTTAATAACTTTAAATCCCTTTCTTTTATCCGGAAGCGTAGTTTTAGTCGAAGAAATCACTTTTTGCGCCTCAAACGTGATAAATTTCGATACGTTGCTCAATTCAAAAAAACTCTCTTGATACGGCTCAAATTTAGCTTTCGCCGCGTCATTATTCAAAAGCGGGTCGGTGCCATTATAAAGCGCAAACCAAACGGCGGCTCTTTGTAAATCGGTGAGAGCCGTTTTTTCATTATTGCCGAATCCCGTCGCGTTCAGCGAAATTTCCGAAGAAGAATAAACCTCAACCAACGCCGCCTGTTTTGACATGGGAATATTGGTCGCTCCCGCGAAATTAAAAATCACAAAAACAAGCATAAGCATCATTAATTTTTTCATAAACCCCATCCTTTTGTTTAAATTTTATCTATTTTTACGCATAAAATATCATTTATCCGACGTTGAGAACTACGGCAAAACGTAAAAACGGTAAATATTTGGAATTTTTATTTTTGTTTCTTAATTTATTCGC
This sequence comes from Chitinispirillales bacterium, assembly GCA_031254455.1. Taxonomy (NCBI): domain Bacteria; kingdom Pseudomonadati; phylum Fibrobacterota; class Chitinispirillia; order Chitinispirillales; species Chitinispirillales bacterium. Next base: position 7,887 of record JAIRUI010000090.1, read on the forward strand.
CTAATAAAAATCTCCAAAAACCGCCGCCGCCGCTTTTTTGTTTTTTTACTTCCGACTTATTTATTTCATTGTTATTTTTATACTTATCGTTTTCGTTTGAATAAACGGTGGATTGCATATCTTCAGATTGTTCGTCTTCGGATTCAGTCTTAACGGCCGGAACATCTTTTTCCGTTACTAAATCGTTGCTTTTTTTAGATTTGTACGGAAGCGCGAACGAAACATAAGCCGACCAAGTCATTCCGCTTGTCTTCAACAAATCGCCGCTTTTAACGTTCGGACCATCTCTATACGACGTAGTGTCCGATATCTGTTTTTTGTTGTAACGCCAACGAGAATTCCAAGTGTCGCTTTTTGTGAATAAATGATACCCCGCCGAGGCGCCCAAATGAACTGTCGGCGTAATCGCAAATTCAACTCCCATATTTCCCAAAAGTCCAAGAGAAAACTGCGAAATGTAAATATCGTACAATATTTCTTTATCGTCCTTATTATGAAGCATTACGTCTTTGATGCCGAAACCGATTTCCGGAGCCAAAACAAAACGTCGGATAAATATTTTTTTTGCCAACGAGAATTCCGCTCCAAACCCCAATGCAAGCGCATCAATGTCGTACCAGGTTCTACCAGAATTACTACTATATGGATTGTAATAAAATTCGCCGCTCGCTTTCCCGAACAAAAATTCGCCGCCCGCGTTAAACCACCACTGCGAACCGCCGGCGGAAGTAAAAAGATTTACACTCATTTTAAGTTTTGGACCGTACATATTAGACAATTTCAAGTGTCGAATACCGCCTATATACCTTTCTCCGTAGCCAATAGTATCTTGTGGCATTTTATTGTTTTCAGAATTTTTAATTTCTTCAATTTTTGCGTCATACTCTCTTTGTCCTTTGTTATCTACGTCAAACGGAATTTGTGTAAATCCAACGGTAATGTCAAGCGGCAACTGCGGGATTTCTTTTATCGTAGAGCCCACATAAGGCAGTCCGGAAATAATTTGCGCCTGAGACTGCGACGCATCAAGCCCGCGCGCTTTCTCGCCGACCTTTTTTACCATTACCCAGCCGCGTTTTTTTTGAGTTATGTTTCCTTCCGCATCTTCGAGCGATTCATAGACCCAAAATTTATCATCGGTTTTTATTCCATCGCGTTTTCCGATGGAAATAACGACATTTCTTGGATTCCTGTCTAAAACTTGCGCCGAAAGCTGAAAATCCGGAATAGCTCTGGTCGCCGCTTGCACGTCGGTCGCAATTAAATTTAACGCTTCACGAAACGCCGCGTATTTCGGATTTATTTTTTGCCCGTTAAAACGGTATTCTTCGCCTGAATATTTTGTGCTTGAATATGTTCTTTCAATATTGGCGACGAGCTTTGCGGCGGGTTTTTTGCCGGTATTGTCTATTTTCCACCAATATCCCCCAGCCGACAGTGTTATTTTGTACGCCGTTCCGTACGATTGCGTCGCATATGAAGAATCGGTATATCCGATATATACGGGAGCAAAAATATACGCCGAATTCATAACCGTATTCAGTTCTTCTTCAGTTATACCTAATTCTTTGGCTTTGTCGGTGATAAAAGAGTTTTTTTGCTGCTCAGAAAGCAAATCCATAGCGCGAATTTCTTTTTGAGCGTCAACCGCCGATAAGATAGCCGGAACAACCGTACGATTCATTCGTTCTTCCAAAGGAATCGACGCGGGAAGAGCGGAAAATTTATCTACGGCGCTCTGCGGAACATTGTTATAATCAAATCGTTCAAATTTAACGGAATTTTGTAAAACAGATACTAAGTCGTCTTTCCACTCGGAACCGACAACTTCTGATTTGTTAATAGCCAAATTTAAAAACGCGACCGATTTCCTTTGATATACTCCGGCTTCTTTTGACGAAACATCTTCCTGTGCAAAAGACATTATACCGAAACATAATAAAACATAAAATTGTAAATAATTTTTCATAAGATTCCTTGCTTTATGTAAAAGCTTTTATGTAAAAAACAAAAAAATTCTAATAAAAATACAATAATTACATTGGGAAAAAATATATTTACACAAAGTTTTAACGTTTTCGGAGGTTTTATGCCAAGAGGCAGGTCGGCAAAAAATTATAAACGCGTGACAGCGTTGAACCAATTACTAGGAATTTTTATGCTTGCCGCACTAATTGCCGGAATTGGTTTTTTGTTTAATAAGTTAGTGACGATTATGGAAAAATCATCAAATAACGAAACCGTTCAAACAGTTAAAACTTCATCCGCCGGTAAAATAAATGAAACGACGATTAATAACGTAAAAGAGGCATCGGATCTCAATAAAAAGGCAGGCGGTTTGTAATTTTGTAATATTTTATATATAATTATTGATTTTTTATTTTATTGTTAAGGGATAATTTGAAATTATGAAAAAGATGAAAATTATATCGATATCAAAAAAAATAAGTAAACGTCGTCTCGGTACACATATTTTATTTAGTTTCTTTTCTTTTGTTGTAATAATCTTTACAAGCATTTTTTTTACATCCGACGTTATTAAAGATTTAATGCACAAGTCAAACGAAAAAGCGCTTGCAACCGTTGTATCAAGCGTTAAGAATACGTTAGGATACGCCAGTACGATTTTTGAGACGTCTTTTGAACAACTGATGGATTATATCGAAAACGATTATGATAATTCACATCTCTTATGTGAAATGACTACTATCACAAACCGAATCGCCGCAACGACAAAAGGAGCTTCTTACGAAAACGGAATTTACGGATACATACGCGGCGAATATTTGGACGGAATCGGTTGGGCGCCGCCTGAAAATTATGTTGTACATTACAGACCTTGGTACATTAATGCTTTGAAAGCAAAAGGAAATATTGTCACCTCTTCCCCTTATTATGACGCCAGCACAGGACAACTGATTATCAGCTATTCAAAAGCGATTTATAATAGAAACGGCAATTTCTTAGGCGTTTTGGCTATGGACGCTTTTTTTGATAATTTATTCGGAAGTTTAACTGTCGCCGAATCAATGGGATATGTGATTTTATTAGACGACAAATTTGTAATCATATCCCACCCCGACACTAACGCCATAGGCGTTAAACTATTTGACTTTGACGTTGACAACAAATTAAATCCGAAATCTTTGAATGAAAAATTAATTTCCGATTTGGTAACTAAGAAATTAACTGAAAAACACGGGCATAATAAAATTATAGCTGCGGCAAAAGAAATTTCAGTGGAATCGACCAAATGGTACGTGATAAGCGTTGTTTTGAAATCGGATTTCTATAGACAGGCCAATATTGTAAACATTATCCTGTTATTGACCGGCATTTTTGGATTTTTTGCAACCGCATATATTATGTATAATCTTAATCGCCTTAAAGAAATTGCCGATGAAGCAAACACAGGAAAAAGCGTATTTTTAGCAAGAGTTTCGCACGATTTACGAACTCCGCTCAACGCAATTAACGGATTTGCCGAAATAGAACTGAACAAAGAGCACTCTAAAGAAACGGCAAACAATATAAGTAAAATTTTACGTTCCGGATACATGCTCATGCAGATACTCAACGACCTTTTAGATCTTTCAAAAATCGAAAACGGAAAACTTGAAATTATTAAAAAAGAATATAACGTTGGAAATTTGATAGAAGACGTCATATATATAAATAAATTTCGCATTGACGGCAAAAATATTAAACTTCAAATAAAATTCGATAAAAATATTCCGCAAAAACTTTTCGGAGATGAAATTCGTGTTAAACAAATTTTTAACAATATTTTATCGAATGCTTTCAAATATACGGAAAACGGCATAATTTCCGTGTATTTTTCGGTCAAACGGTTATCCCCCGATCTTTGTCAATTAATTGCCGTCGTTAAAGACACCGGAATAGGAATCAAAAAAGAAAATATATCAAAATTGTTTCACGAGTATAATAGATTTGACGTTGAAAAGCATCGTAATACGGAAGGGACGGGGCTTGGATTAAATATAACAAAACAACTTGCCGAAATTATGGGCGGCGACGTTTCGGTCGAAAGCGAGTACGGCAAAGGAAGTACTTTTACGGTTACCATAATTCAGGGTATTATCGGAGATAAATTTATTACGGATGAAACTGCCGCCAGATTGGAAAATTTGAATTTTATCGAAAACAATGAATATTACATCCACAAAATTGATTTTGTTTCGCTTCCCAACGTTAACGTTTTGGTAGTAGATGACGTTCAGACAAATCTTGATGTCGCGTTAGGAATGCTTAGCCCTTACAAAATGAAAGTGGACTGTGTTTTGAGCGGAGAAGAAGCGCTTAGTATTATTTCCGACGGCGGTAAGAAATACGACATCTTATTTGTCGACCATATAATGCCGGGAATGGACGGAATAGAAACCGTGCGAAAAATTCGCAAAATAAACTCGGAATACACTCGAAACCTTCCCATTGTAGCTTTTACGGCGAATACATTGTCTGATATGGAAAAGATGTTTTTGGAAATGGGATTTAACGCTTTTATTTCAAAACCTATAGACACCGACAAACTTGATGAAATTATTCACAAATGGGTTTATGACAGATTGAGCGAAAGTGAGAAATTGAAAGCCCCGCGTAATACTGACAAGTCGGCTTTTATTGCTCAAGAAAAACCGCAAATAAAGCCGGACACACATAAAATAGAAGGTTTGGATTTTGAAAAAGGAGTCAAAAGATTTAACGGAAGCTATGACGCATACTATCGCGTAATTTCTTCGTTTGTGAAAAACATCGCTTCGAAAATTAATGCGATTGACGACGTCTCTTCAAAAAATATCGCCGATTATGCAATTACAATTCACGGAATTAAAGGTTCCTGTTATGGAATAAGCGCAAATTTATTTGGCGATGAAGCGGCGGTTCTAGAAAAATTCGCCAAAGACGGCGATTTAGAAAAAATATGGGAATTAAATCCTAAATTTATTGAAAAAATCAAATTGTTTATAGAAAAATTACAAAATTTACTTAACGAAATAAATTCGTCTAAAGAAGAAAAACCGAAAATGATATTGCCTGATACAAATTTGCTTAAGAAAATTTTAGTTTCCGCACAAAATTACGATATGGAAGAATTGCGAAATTCGGTTAATGATCTGGATAAATTTCGTTATGAAAAAGACAATGAATTAGTCACGGAAATCAAACAAAAATGCGATGTTTTCGATTATGACGGTATCGCAAGAATTATATCAAAATTTTTGAATAATTCGGACAATATTTCTAAATAGATATATGTTTTGAAGATTTTTGATTTGTCCTTATTTTATCCGTAAGCCAATCGTCGCCGAACAAACGACGCCCAAAAAACAGCAAGGCGATTAAAATTAACAAAATTACCGCAATTTTGAGAACCGATTTAAAAACGTTAAATGCCAAGAAAACAATCGCCGACAAAATCAGAATAAAAAATATCGTTTCAAGCATTTTTACACCTCAATACTAACGGGACAATGGTCGCTTCCAAAAAATTGAGGATGAATTTCAACGGTTTTCACCTGAGAAACAAAATCGTCGTTTACGCAGCAGTAGTCGATTCTCCAGCCGACGTTTCGTTCACGCGCCTGAGTTCTATACGACCACCAAGTATATAAGTTCGGTTCGTTTGGGCGCCTTTGCCTAAAAATATCGCAAAATCCGTTTGACAGAAATTTCGTCATCCATTCCCGCTCTTCCAGATAAAATCCCGGACTGTTTTCGTTATTTTTCGGATTTTTCAAATCTATTTCTGTATGAGCGATGTTGTAATCGCCGACCAAGATTACATTTTTCCCGCTTTCTACCGTTTTTTTTACTTTCCAAAGCAAAAAATCGCAAAAATTCAGTTTATAATCCAATCTCGCTCTTTCTTCTTGACTGTTTGGGAAATAACAATTTACAAGTGTAAAATTTTCGAATTCGGCAATTATCGTCCGCCCTTCGCAATCGTACTTTTCATTGCCTAGATTTTCGATGTTTTTCGGTTCAATTTTCGTATAAATCGCCGTCCCGCTATACCCTTTCTTAACCGCAGAATGCCAAAAACTTTTATATCCTTTGATATTTAAAATTTCACCGCTCAATTGTCCTTTTTGCGCTTTAGTTTCTTGAATTGCCAAAATGTCCGGATTTTCTTTTCCCAAAAACTCAAAAAAACCGTTTTTTACGCACGCTCTTATTCCGTTTACATTCCAAGAGTAAATTCTCATTTCTCAAACAGCTCCGACAAGTTTTTTACGACAAGTTTTTCTCCGCATTTTTCCACTAATTTTTCATAGGAAACAGCTCCCCATGAAATTAGAATTATGTCGCATCCGAGGGAATCGGCAACTTCAAAATCATGAGGAGTATCGCCTATCATAAGCGTTTTTTTTATGTTAATATTGTTGTTTGAAATCAGTTCTTTTCCTCTTTGAATTTTTGATTGCGCCAAATTATCGGCAATTCCGGCTATTTCGGTAAAATAATTTTGTAATCCAAAATATTTAACCATATCCAAGAGCTCTTTTTGGTTATATGCCGACAATACAAACTGTGAAATTCCTTTCTCCGAATTTTTTTTAAGATAATTTTCAACGCCGCAGTGAATTTCAATTTCGCGCCATCTTTGTCGATAGACCGTCGCAAATCGGTCGGCAAGCAAGGGATATTTCTCCTTGTCCAAGCCTACTTCTTCGTAAAATTTGTTTACCGGAAAGTAAAACCGTTTTTTATATTGTTCAAAGTTCATTTCTTCAATATTATATAAAACGCACTCTTCACAATATATGTCAAACGCGAGCCGCGTATCATCGACAACGGTTCCGTTCCAGTCCCATATTATCGACGAGTATTCATTTATATTCGGCATTTTTTCTCCAAAGAAAAATCAACGATAATATAGTAAATTTCAAGACCGATAGTCAACGATAACGGTTTAATAACTCTTATGTTGAATTCTCCCGAAACTTTGCTTTTGGAAAACCTTGTCGCAATAGCTCTAAAAAGACGATTCGGAGATGATTTTTATTTTGCAAGAGATAATGCTGAAGTCGATTTTTACGTTCCAAAAACCCAAACGCTGATTCAGGTCGCTTACTCCATATCCGCTAATCAAACGGAAAATCGTGAAATTGAAAGTATGTTGAAAATTCAAGAGCGCATTAAAGCCGAGAATTTACTGATTATAACTTTAGACGGAGAAAAAACAATAGAACACAAAGAAAAAACAATAAAATGTATTCCTGTATGGAAGTGGATTTTATTGTAATTTTGTCCTGCATACAAGATAAACAAGCAATGTTTATCGCATAAAACTAAACAAATTTTTGATTAATTACCAATTAAAATTATTGGAAAAGAAACTCCACAATTCAATCCTTTCATAAACTGCGATTTTCTCACTTTCGGCTGTCGCAAAATATCCGGAAGTAATCTGTTTATAATTTTTTGGTCTTACAACACCGAATACGTCGCCATAACCGTTAGTAAAAGGGACGAAAAATTTTTCTCTTACAGGTAAAATGTCACTAAAAACAATCCAACTATCCGGCAAATTACACCACTCAACTTTTTCGTCTCCGTCACAACCGATTATATAATAATTATAACCTGTTGCGAGAGTGTCTCTGGCAAGTTCATATGTATTATTCGGCAGATTTATCGTTCTTGTCAAAGTATCGCCGTCCCAAATTATACTGTAAATAACATTTCCGGCAGGAACAATATTAACATTATTAAAACGGTTCGCTTCAACTCCGTTAATCAAAAATTTAGGAACCGGATAAAGATAATTATTTTCAAAACCTATAACAAATGTTCCATCGTCATTTTTATCCGTCCAAACCTCAAACATTTCCTTCTCCCCATCTGTCTCATGACGTCTTTGACTGTTTGTTTCAGTATCGCTGCCGCACCCTTGTAAAAACATGCTAATTAAAGTCGCTGGAATTACTGTCATTAATTTTAAAATCTTTATCATAATAATATGGTCTCCTTTAAACTAAACTACTTAATAATATAACATATTTTCACTAAAATTGCTTATTTTTCCAGAATTTAGGAAATTATTTTTTGTAAAAATTTTAATAATTCCATATTCAATAAGCCAAACTCTGATTTATTTGTTTTGTAGTATTTGCGCCTAATTTTTTTAGATTTTCAATTTTACCTAAGATAGTACCCGCATTTTTGGTTCCGTCCAAATTATCTTTTGTCAGTTGTCCCATCGCGTCCGTATATATTCTTTTTGTGCTATCCATACTTTGCCCGACTTTTATCATATTATCAGTAAAACTCACAAACTTGTCGTACAATTCACCGCCGACTTTCGCAATTTCCTGAACATTTTTATTTTGGTTTTCCACTTTCCAAATAAACGCAATCGCTCTCATAGCAAACATCAAAGTCGTCGGCACTACAAGCATGACATTTTTTTTGAGAGCGTATTCCACAAGCATCGGATTCGCCTGAACGGCAACCGTCAAAGCCGGTTCGATCGGAACGAACATAAACACGAAATCCGGCGAATTTACGGCGGAAATCCGCTCGTATTTTTTTTCCGAAAGTTCGTCGATATGTCTTTTTATACTTGCGATATGTTCTTTTAACGCCTTTTCTTTAACCGCCTCGTCTTCGCCGTTAAAATACTGCTCGTAAGCGGCAAGAGAAACCTTACTGTCGATAATATAGTGTTTATTTTCAGGTAAATAGACTATAAAATCCGGACGAACATTTTCATTCTCGCCTATTTTGAAATTTTGCTGCTTCTTAAAATTCACACCTTCCGTAAGCCCGGATTTTTCAAGCAAAACTTCCAATTGGAATTCGCCCCAATCTCCCTGAACTTTGCTGTCGCCTTTTAACGCCCGCGTAAGTTTATCCGCCTCCTGCGTCATTTGCTTGTTCATTTCTATAATATGCCGTAATTCTTGCTGTAAACTTGCCTTTTCACGAATTTCATTTGAATATGTTTCTTCTACTTTTTTTTGGAAATCCGAGATTTTTTCTTTGAGAGGATTTAATAATCCGCCGATTTTTTCCTCGTTTACTTCCACAAATTTCTTGCTTTTTTCTTCAAGAATTTTATTTGCCGTATTTTCAAATTCAATTTTCATCCGCTCGTGCAGCTTTTCAATTTCCTCTTTATTTTGAACCGCTTGATTTTGCAAAATTTCTTTTTCTGTTTCTTTTGCTGACAAATTCATTGATAATTCGTTTATTTTTTCATCTTTTTCCGCCATTTTTCGCAAAAAATCATCCAAAGACAGATACTTTGCAAATTTTGTTTTCAAAACAAAAAACGAAAACGCAGCGCCGACAGCCATCCCCAAAATTAACATTACGATTTCCATTTATTTCATTACCTTTTTCTTAGTAAAATTTAACGACAAGGCTAACAAAAGAAAAATGCAACCGGGTATAGAGAGCAACAGGGCGGTATTCATATAAAGCGAGTCGATTTTAATTTGAACTTTGTGCTTTCCGGCGGGAACTTCAACCGCCATAAACGCCAAATCGCAGTTTATGATTTCCGCTTTTTTACCGTCGATAAACACTTTCCACGCGGGATAATAAACCTCGCTTATCCGCAAAAGCCCGTTTACGCTTACTTCTACGTCCGCGATCCTGTCGTTTGCCGTATATTTAAGCCATTTTGTCGAAATTTGCGTGTTTACGTTTTCGCCGACGCTTTCAAAACTTGGCTTCTGTTCCAAAATCGCCGTTTCATGTACCGCAAAATCAGCGTTATTTATCGTTTCCGAAATTATACTGCGATCGCTCTCTACGATATAACTGTTCGTGAAAGCCAAACGAGGCATAGCGTTTTTATTCTCAATAACCTGCAATTGCCCGGTCCGGTTCGGATAAAAAACATACTTGCAATTCGCCAAATTTAATGCGTTGCCGCCGTCTGAAATAGGGTCTGAATAACCCATATTCGCTCTTTCAAAAATCGGCGAAAGATAATTCATGCCGCCCTGACCGCGAAATTCACGATACCGCACAAGCTCGTTATCGTGGAATCCGTTCACCCCTTCCAATCCGTAAAACGATTCGATATTCACATTCGGATCTATACCAGGCCAATACATTGAACGTGCAGGCTCATTCTTTGTCTTCCTTAAAACGTCGGCAATCGCATTAGGCGTTTTTTTGTATTGTGCGTTAGATTGATATTGAATAAAACTTTTATTTACACGAATAGTATCTATCATTCCCAATACCAAAATTAAGGCGAATAATAATCCTTTTTTAAGGCGTCCGCAAATAACCGCCCAAATTCCTCCTATGATAATTATCGCAATAAACGTCCATCCGATAAGAGCGGGAATATAATTTTTTTGAAAATTCGCTTCAAAAATATTTTTCTTTTCCGCAAGAGAATTACAAAGCGGCTGCATCAGACCAAAAACAAAGTTTTGGTTTGCAAAAACAAACGAAACCGCAATTATTACGGGAATTGAAATCAACAAACCGAATTTTGTATTTTTCAGACGAATTTCACTCCAATTTTTCCATTCTTCGTCCAAAATATCTTTAAGCGACAGTGCGCTCAAAAATACGATTACGAACGAGAACCAATACATAACCATAGCCATCGCGCGAAATTTCTTTACGCCGGGAATAAAATGATAAGCGATCGTATAAATTGAAATTTTATCTTCCGGATTACCGGAGAAACGAATCCCCGGAGAATCTGCGCCCATACTCAACAACAAAAAGAAAATTCCAAGCGACAGACAAAAAAAGCGCCATTTGGACGGTTTAAAGACAAACGCCGAAAAAGCCGTAATCATAGCGACGGCGCCTACATATTCGGTATTTAATTTGAACGCGTTGCCGCTCCAATAATATCCAAACCAATTCCCAAATTCAGGCACCCAAAGTGAAAAAATTTCAGCCCAGTGCATCGACCAAGACGTCGCGAATTCAAATCCTCTGTCAACCCCGCGAATAGAATGTGCGTCTTGGACGTATCTAAACGCAGGATACAACTGCGCTGCGCCCAGCGACAATCCCAAAACAACCGACCCCCAAAAGAATAATGCTGGTTTTATCGTAATCTTTACATTTTTTTTGCCAAAAACTTCAAAAATTGTAAAGAACAGCCAAATCGCTCCAAGCCCGATAAACGTGAAAAACATCATTTGAATATGCGAAGTTAAAAGTCCGAGCCCTATTCCAAGCGCAAAAAGCGCGGTATTTGCAAAATTTGGATTGCATAAGCCTTCTTTGAGCCGCCAAATCATATAAGGAAGCAATGCAATTACATACATTTTTCCATCGTGACCGGGGTAAACATGTGAAAAAAATTCCGGATTCAACATGTAAAAAATCGCTCCTATTCCAGCAATCGTCGGCGAAAGCCCAAACCCTTTGAACAGCATCAAATAAAAAAACAATCCGGCAAGAAAAACATGAAGAATCATCTTCCAAGAAAACGCGGCATAAATAGGCGCAAGATAATTAAACGGGAAAACAAGCGGATAAAGATAATCGCCCGCCAACGCGTCGCCTGTCGGCATACCGCATAAAACTCCTTTATTCCACATGGCGATCTGTCCGTCTTCAAGTAAGGCGCGCTGCATAGACGATTTTATTCCCATAGTATTTATTTGATCGCTTGCGAGAAGCATTTTATTCGAATTTATTAATTCGTGAAATAAGCATAAAACAATCAACGCCATAAATGCAATTATAGCGATATGAATCATATTTCGGTTATTCTTCGCAATCTCCATAACTATCTTTCCTCTTTTCATGAAATTATGCAGAAAATACTTTTTGCGAAAATTATAAAACGATTTCGCGTTTTATTCGCGTCGATTTTGCGCAAATATTATTTTAGAGTCCGTATTTTTAACGGAGGTGTTAAAGCTTATGTGTAAAGAAAAAATTTTCGCAATAGTGTCTTTTATTTTTGTTTTTACTTACGCGGATTTATATTCGCCGGAAGTTTGGTACGGATTCAGGTCGGATTCTTTAGTTTTCAGCGCGGGGGTAAGCGAATCGGACTTGAATAAAACCGTTTATTATGAACTTTTGTACAAAAAACAAGGCGGTAAAAACAGCATTTTAGCGTCAAAAAACATAAAAGCCGTAGAAAGAGAATGGACGCTTGCATTTTCCGATATAAAAAAGGACGTTGCCGGTAAAGACGCGTTATGGGTAAAAGAAACTATAGGCGATGAAAAATCAAAAATTTACGGACCTTACGGTTTTGTAAAAAACAAACTTTCGGAAATTTGCGACACCGCAATAAATTATTCCGGCGATATAAAAAATTACGAATTGAATAAAAACACCAAATTTTCGGACAATAAATCGTTCGCCATACAGTTTTTACATAATCAAAACGGACTTATAATCGTTTTTGGCGACGTGAAAGAAAAAATAACGATTTCTATTGATCCGGCAAACAGCAAAACGGCATTTTTAGCTTTTGCAAACAGAATAATAATGTTTGATACGGATAAAAAAGCCGCGTTTTTTTATCCCGAAAGAAGTATAGTCCAAAAAACTTCCGACATTCAATATAAAATCAGAGATTGGGAAGGCGATATGACGGTATCCGACGGTCAAAACTGTAAAATAATTTTTATTCCTTGGTACGATTTAGGCGTTAAGTACGAAAACGGCAGAAAATTTGGATTCATGATACAACACGGCGATTATTCATATCCGTTCGGAGCGTCATCCTATTCGCCCGCGTCTTGGGGAAACATAATTATCAAATAAATCTTGACTAACCATGATTCACGAATTTATTTTACGTAAGATTTTATGGTGAGTGTAGTTCAATTGGTTAGAGCACCGGATTGTGGTTCCGGTTGTTGGGGGTTCAAGTCCCCTCACTCACCCCGCAAAATTTCTACTGCAATATAAAACAAACGCCGACAAATTTCAAATCAATTTCTATACAATCAATTACATTTTTTATTGAAATAACTATAATTTCTTAATTTATTATAAACATTTGTTTCGTCAAAAATGTGTTTTTATCGTCCGCATAAATTATTTTGTACAATAAAATTTCAGTTGAAAGGCGTATGTTATGTCGCATTTGATACCTATGGTTGTCGAAACGAGCGGACGCGGAGAAAGGTCTTACGATATTTATTCCCGTCTATTAAAGGAAAGAATTATATTCTTGGGAGGAGAAATAAACGACGCGGTCGCAGACGTAGTGATGGCGCAGATGATATTTTTGGAATACGAAGATCCGGCGAAAGATATTACTTTGTACATAAATTCGCCCGGCGGTTACGTTTCTTCCGGTTTGGCGATTTATGACACTATGCGTTTTATACGTCCGAACATCTCTACGATTTGCATCGGACAGGCGGCAAGTATGGGAGCGGTTTTGCTTGCGGCCGGCACTCCGGGTAAAAGGTTGGCGCTTCCGCACTCAAAAATTATGATTCACCAGCCTATTGGCGGCGCAAGCGGTCAAGCGTCCGATATAGTAATCCACGCAAAAGAGATTATTCGCATTAAAAACAGTTTATCCGAACTTTTAGCAAAACATACGGGAAAATCCGCCGAGACAATCTATAAAGATACCGACCGCGACAATTTTATGTCGGCGATAGAGGCGAAAGAATATGGAATTGTAGATGACGTTTTGGAGGAACGGAAGGAATAAATGCCCATAAACAGCAATAAAAGTAAGATTAAATGCTCTTTCTGCGGAAAAGATAAAACCCAAGTAAAACTGCTTATTAACGGGTTGAACGGTTTCATTTGTAACGAATGCGTTGACGTATGCAACCATATGCTTGACGCTAAGAAAGAAATAAAAAGGCGGCATAACGATATTCAATTCACAGGTCAATATGAAAATATCCTCACGCCAAAAGAAATGAAAGAAATTTTAGACAGAAACATAATCGGACAGAACGCGGCAAAAATCGGTGTCGCCGTAGCGGTATATAATCATTACAAACGGCTGAATTCACGATGTCAGGACGACGATGTCGAAATTGAAAAAACAAATATTTTGCTTTTAGGACCGACGGGAACGGGAAAAACTCTGATTGCGCAAACCGTAGCAAAAATTCTGAAAGTTCCGTTTGCTATCGCCGACGCGACAGTACTCACCGAAGCGGGATACGTCGGCGAAGACGTGGAAAATATTTTGGTACGTCTTTTGAACGCCGCAGACGGAGACGTTTCTAAAGCGCAGCACGGAATAATTTACATTGACGAATTCGACAAAATCGGCAGAAAATCCGAAAATTCATCAATAACCCGTGACGTCTCCGGCGAGGGGGTTCAGCAGGCGTTGTTAAAAATCATAGAAGGGACTTTATCGCACGTTCCACCGCAGGGCGGACGCAAACATCCCGAACAAAAATTGATAGAAATAGACACCCGTGATATTTTGTTCATTTGCGGCGGAGCGTTTGTCGGTTTGGAAGAAATCATAAAAAAGAGAACGACCAAAAGCGCAATGGGCTTTACAGGAAAAGTAATAGATAAAAACTCTTCACAAACGAGCGAACTTCTACATTTGTGCGAACCGGACGATTTAATGCATTTTGGGATAATTCCCGAACTTATAGGACGTTTGCCTGCAATTTACGCTCTTGACAACCTCGACAAAGAAATGTTGATGCAGATTTTGCTTGAGCCCAGAAACGCTATTGTTAAACAATATGCAAAATTATTTGATATGGACGGCGTAAAATTGTCGTTTGAAAAAGAAGCGTTAGAAAAAGTTGTAGAAATCGCCGAAGAAAAAAAGACGGGGGCGCGCGGTTTGCGTGCGGTTTTGGAAACCGCTCTAATTCCGGTAATGTATGAGCTGCCTTCCAAAAAAAACATTCGCGAAGTAGTCGTTACAAAAGAGGTCATCGCCGACAAAGCGGCGCCTAAATACATTGAAAAAATGAGTGAAAGCGCATAAACAAATGTCAATTTCGGCTATAATTGTCGCCGGCGGGATGGGAAAGCGGCTCGGGAAAGAAATTCCCAAAGCGTTTGTACCGATTTGCCGAAAAGAATTATTTTTATACTCTGCAGAAATTTTCGACGAAATGGGAATTTTTAACGAAATAATCGTTGTCGTTCCAAACAGCGCGATTGCGAAAACGCAAGAAAAGACGGCTGATTTTTCTACAAAAATTATTATAGCGCAGGGTGGAAAAGAGCGGCATAATTCAGTTGAAAACGGTGTAAAAAAAGCAAGCGGCGACATAGTTATAATTCACGACGCGGCGCGTCCATTCGCCACAAAAGAATTAGTCGGGCAACTTATAGAAAATTATACCGGCAATAATTTCTGCGGAATGATTTGCGCCAACCCGATTGTAGATACGATTCGCAGGTTTGAGAATAATTTGTGCGGACAGACGATAAACCGTAGCGAACTTATCGCCGTCGGCACTCCGCAAATTTTTGATAAAAAAACATTGCTTGACTGTTTTGCAAAAATTGAAGATTTAAGTGAAATTCCGACTGACGAAGCGATGCTTGTGCAAAAGTTCGGACACAAAGTCGGATGGATAAAGAGCAGTAAAATGAACTTCAAAATTACAACGCCGGAAGATATAATTTTGGCGGAAGCGATTGTGAAAAACGGAGAGATTTCGTAAGACCGCCGTAAATTCGCCAAAGAAAATAAAAAACTTTTAATAAAACAAGGAATTTCCTATGAAAACGGTTCAAAATTTAACTAAAATGTTTAGCGCAACGGTCGCCGCATTATTTTGTGGGTTTTTAATAAATTGTTCCGACCAAACAGGCGGCGTGAATCCGTTGAACAATACTTATAGGTTAACCGTAATCGCCGGCATTGGCGGAAACGTAAATCCGTCCGCTGCGTCTTACCGTAAAGTTGGAGAACATATTGTGATAACGGCGTCGCCATTGCCGCAATATTCGTTTTTAAGCTGGACGACGACAAGTGACAGTGTTGTCTTTACCAGTGAGGACAATGTGGAAATTTCGTTTATTATGCCAGCCGCCGCAGTAACGGTAACAGCGAATTTTCTGCAAAACAGCGACGGCAACGGTAATGACGGCGATACCAAAACGATAGCGGGAATAGAATGCGTTCTTGTAAAAGCCGGAACGTTTATGATGGGCAGTCCGACAAGCGAAAGCGGACGAGAAAATGACGAAACACGGTATAAGGTAACGCTCACCAAAGATTACTGGATAAGTAAATATCCCGTAACGCAGGCGCAATATAGGTCGGCAATGGGTAATAATCCGTCATATTATAAAGGTGATAATAAACCGGTAGAATATTTAACTTGGGACGATGCAAACGCATTTTGTAAAGCGGCGGGCGGACGCTTACCCACGGAAGCCGAATGGGAATTTGCCGCGCGTGGCGGCAATAAAAGGAAAAACTATATTTACAGCGGAAGCGATAATTTGAATGAAGTGGGTTGGTATTGGGGTAATAGTAGCAGCGGCACACAACCGGTCGGTCAAAAGAAGGCTAACGAACTTGGCATATACGATATGAGCGGGAACGTATGGGAATGGTGCAGTAACTGGTATGGCAGTTATCCTACAGGTTCAGCAACCGACCCTGCAGGACCGTCTTCCGGCTCTTACCGCGTGTTTCGCGGCGGCGGCAGTTGTTGCATCATTTCGCAGCTTTGCCGTGTTGCCAGCCGCTACAACGGTGCGCCGTCTATTCGCACCGCCTGTTTGGGCTTTCGCGTCGTATTCAATTCATCTGATTAGCGCCGCAGGTAAAAAATCGTTAATTATAAACTACTTTTTGCCAATCAATCCGGCAACTTTCATCGGCAGTCCATAGCAACGAATAAAACCAGTCGCATCTTTCATATCGTAAAAATCGCTTACGTTAAACGACGCCAATTCGTCCAAATAAAGCGAATAAGGCGATTTCGCTCCGGCAGGAACTATATTCCCTTTGTAAAGTTTAAGTTTGACAACTCCGCAGACTCTTTCCTGCGTTTTATTAACAAACGCGTCAAACGCCTCCCGAAGCGGACTGAACCATCTTCCGTCATAAACCAAATCGGCATATTTTAATGCGATTTCCTGTTTTGCCCGAAGGGTGTTTCTGTCCAAAACCAATTCTTCAAGATTAGCGTGAGCGGAATACAAAATCGTACCGCCAGGAGTTTCATAGACGCCGCGCGATTTAATCCCTACCAAGCGATTCTCAACCATATCTACGTGTCCGACGCCGTGTTTCGCACCGATTTCGTTTAATTTTGTAAGAAGTTCAACCGTCGAAGAATATTTTTTACCGTTAATTGCAACCGGAACACCCTTTTCAAACTCAATTTCGACATACTCAGGAGTGTTAGGCGCTTTTTCAATTGTGTTCGAAATCGTATAAACTCGGTCCTGCGGTTCGTTCCAAGGATTTTCAAGTTCTCCGCCTTCATGTGAAATATGCCAAATATTGCGATCCTCGGAATAAATTTTTTCTTTACTTACCGAAATCGGAATATTGCGCTTGTTTGCGTAATCAACGCATTCCTCGCGCGATTTGAAATTCCAGCGGCTGTCTTTCCAAGGCGCAATGACTTTGAGCTGCGGAGCAAGAGCCATATATGTCAGTTCAAAACGAACTTGATCGTTTCCTTTTCCGGTAGCGCCGTGAGCCACATACGCAGCGCCTTCCCGCAAAGCGATCTCGACCTGTCTTTTTGCTATAAGCGGTCTGCCGAAAGACGTCCCCAATAAATATTTGTTTTCATAAATCGCGCCCGCTTTCACTGTCGGATAAATATAGTCTCGAATAAATTCTTCTCGTTGGTCTTCAATAAACGCCTTTACCGCTCCGGTTTTCAACGCTT
This sequence comes from Chitinispirillales bacterium, assembly GCA_031254455.1. NCBI lineage: Bacteria > Pseudomonadati > Fibrobacterota > Chitinispirillia > Chitinispirillales > Chitinispirillales bacterium. The sequence goes on from JAIRUI010000090.1 coordinate 25,679, forward strand.
TTTCTTCAAGACCGTCCAATTCTTCCGCCTGTCCAAGGTTTCCGCAGACGCAAATGACATCGACGTCGTAATTTTCTTTAATCCATTGAACCATAACCGACGTATCCAATCCGCCGGAATACGCAAGTACACACTTTTCTTTCGACATAAAAACTCCTTTTTGCCGGAAAATACTATTAAGCGAATATCAGCTGCAAACAAAACAGAACGTTTTCTTTACGAAAATTTGGCAAAAAAGCGCTATATATTTCTTTTCACTCCTAATTTCGTTGAGTAATTATAAACCTTACCGCTTGCGTCTTTCGCTTCGACAACAAGCAAATACGAACCGTTTGCGACAATTCTGCCGACGGAATTTGTCAAATCCCAAACTATCGCCGCCGATTCCGAATTACGCACTGCGCATTCCGAATTAAACACGACGTTTCCCGTATTGTCGTAAACGACAAGATTTATTTGCGTCATTTTCGGCGTTTTAACCAAAATCTTTGCGAAATCGGAAACAATCGGATTTGTTTCAAGTAAAATTCCAAACTTATCGCTGCGTACTTGTTTCGCTTTAATAGGCGTCGGATCTTCTACAATCAAACGAAGCGACGCGTCGTCAAAGATTATATTGTAATTGTCGGCGGACAATTCGGATTTTGCCGAAAGTTGCAAACGGTAATCTCCCACATACTGACTTTGCAAATATCCGCAAGATACGACAATCTCAGATTTTTGAAACACTATGTCAAGCGTTCCGCAATGAATAACTTTTTCTTCATTATCGCCGCCGACAAAACCGACAAATGTAACATAATTGGAAAAATCCGGAACGGTACCTCCCAAACTTATCGTAAATTCTTTCGGATCAAGAGCTATGAACAAATCTTTCTTTACAATTGTGAAAGAACGCGTGATATTCAAATCGGCATAACTTCCTTTACCTGTGATTTTCACCGTCGCCGTACCTGCGTTTGTATTGTTTAAGTACGAAACGTCATAATCCGCCTGTGAAAGCGTCGCGCCGTTGACGACAACGGAAGTCACGCTCGGAGTATGCGCAGAACCGTTATATACAAAAACGCCGGACTGCGGAATTTCAAGAATAGCCGAAGTGTCCGTCACAGAAACCGTTATGTTTTCAATGTTTACCGCGCCTGTGGAAACTATACGTAAAGTTTGCTGTCCGTTTGAAAGTGAAATATTTGTTTTTACGGGAGTAAACGCAAACCAGTCGTTTCCGTTTGACACGGAAAGCGTCCCCAGACGCGTAGTTCCCGTGAATATAGAAATCGTACGTTCTTGAGCGTTGGTTCCGCCGACAGCCGCCCGAACGCTCAAATCATATTGTCCGCTTTGAGCGACATCTATTAAATATTCTAAAGACGAGCCGTTCTCTAAATTGCCGGCGTATTTTCCGTATTGGTCGTTATTGTCTTTTATCTCACCGCTTTTTTTAGAATAATCAAGCGAATTGAAAGTTCCCGGAACATTTATCACTGTCGCCTTTTTCCCATACACTTCAAACTCATAAAGCGAATAACCGTATTGTTGTCCGTTTATCGTCGCTCTTTGGGTCGCGGTTACTCTGACATATCTTGCAAGAATATCGCTCACTTCAATATTATTCACTCCTCCAGTTCCGCTTGTTTCGTCTTTAACGGTCGTCCACGCGACGTTGTCCGTTGAAACCTCGACTTTGTATCCTACCGCAAAAGCCGCTTCCCAAAGCAAACGAATTCCGTTTAAGATATAACTGTCCTGCAAATCCACCTTAATCCACTGGGCTTGATCTGAATGAACGGAAGCCCACCTTGAACTTGCCGAGCCGTCGTTTGCGTTGTTTGCCGGAAAACTACCGACATTGCCGCTTTCTTCGCTTGAAGCGTTTATATTTTTGTTAAGCGCCAAGTTTGCCGTGGTAAAAGGATTACCGCCGCCTATAGTTCCGGGCATTTTCTTTATAATCTCATCCCGTACCATCGTATTAGCCCAGCCGTTACTCGTAGCGACTTTACCCCACTTATCCCGAATTTGCTGTTCGGAATCGTTGAAAACATTTACATCGCCTGGAGTGTGATTGTAAATACCCCAAGACGAATTATTCTTAACTTTATAGGTCCAGGAGGTATAGTGCCATCCCGCATCATTATAAGTAGTCAACGCAAAGTCCCACGCTCCTCTTAATCCGAAACAGGTAAATTCTCCTATAAAAGTAGGATTGCCGTGATTTGCGCTACGAACTTCACTGACGCGCGCCGTGTAAAAATCTTTTTGTCCTTGCTCGTCGCTCACATTATCCCAAGAATAATGGTGATACTGATACACCACGTTCGTCCAACCGTATTGAGTCGTTTTCGGCAGATTGCCGGTTCCCCAACAGCTTTCCATACAAATAATATGTTCGGGGTCGTACTTGCGGATTTCTTTGTAAATCTTATCATAAACATCCCATTGAGTTTTATTGGTAACGCCTGCTTTAGGCCCCGGCTCGTTGAGAATGTCATACATCGCCACAGTGGGATTATCTTTGTAATGTTTTGCGATTTCACCCCAAAGCCAAACGGTTTTTTCCTGATTGTAAGCCGCGTTGGCGGCGGTATAAAGTTCCCATCCGCCGTTTACTTCTCCAGAATGGTCTTGTCCGTTTTGCGAACCGAACGCGCCGTGCATATCCAAAATTACATACATTCCGCGTTTTTGGCAATTTTCCACAAACCAGTCAAAGCGTTTAAAAGCGTCAGGTTTTAACGTGTGACGATTCGCACCGTCATCGACATAAACTAAGTTCATATAAGTGAAAGGCAGACGAATAACGCTCATTCCCATCGCCGCGCAATTGTTAAAGTCCGTTTCAGTCCAGTAATTGTCTTCATAAATCGCTATCAGTTCGTCGCGTTTTGCCGCACCGAACCTGCTTTTCAGTTGGTTCATTATAGTCACCTGATCATGAGCGTTTGCGTTAACCGGAGTCATCCAAGGTTCGTGCACAAGCCAACCGCCGGCATTCACTCCGCGCAAATAAACTCTCTCGCCATTGGTATTGACGATATGCCAAGTCGATTTTGGGGTCGAAACATTCCAAATTTCGTTTGAAGCGCCCGTACTGACTTTAAGAAAATCTTTCTGTGCGATTTGTGCGAAACCGTTTGTGCAAATCGCCAAAAGCGCTAATACCGAAAATAAAAATTTCGACCTCATAAATTCCCCTTTTTTAACGCTTATATTATATATGCAAAATTCAAATTTTTACCGTAATTTCTTCAAGATTTTTATGCGTTCGCAAAACTAAAACTTGAAACTTAAACCTATAGACGGCACAAACGCCTCGACTTTATATCCGCCGCTAAATCTACCGGGAGGATTAGGGCAAGAACCGTCTCTGTTAAATCCGTGAGAATAAAGAAACGCAAAATCGATCGACAACATTTCAACGGGACGAAACGAACCGCCTGTCGTAACTCCCAATTTGTTTGTACTGGGTGTTTCCGGATTTAAAAAGTCGTCAGGAACAGGCGTTTGGTCATAATAAATTCCAAAACGCAAATCAAATTTTTCGTGAAGCCCTATCTGTGTACCCAAACGATAAGCAAAAGTATTTTCGTATTTCTTGGGATTGACCACCGTAGTAATATTGTGGAATACCAAATTAAGTTTATCGTAAGCGCCCCAGTTTACCCACTGCAAATCAAAATCAAGAAGCAGTTTTTCAACAGGTCTGAACGAAACGCCGACATTCATATTCGCCGGTAAAGGAAGTTCCGCTTCAAACGTTTTTGAGTTAAACATTGTAAGTTCCGGTGGAATGTTCGGAGCCGCCGGTTCAGGCGACGAACTATTAATTCTGCTGATTATTCGATTCAAAGAGTCGATATCGTTTCCGGCGGCGATTTTCGCGTCGCCTTTGCTGACTTTTGCTTTTACGCCGGAACGGTAAGAAACGCCGAACGCAAGTTTATCTTTAATCGCTTCAAACAAAATACCGGCATTTACGCCTACGGCGACATCCGCCTTACCGGAAAGTTCCAAATTAACGCCGTCTTTGTTTCTGTCGAGAATTTGGCCTACGTCCGAATCATAGTAAGCAAGCGGTCTATAAGCTTCAAGCGATTTTATAGGAGCGAGTTGTTTGCTTTGCTCAAAATTTCCGAAATTAATCGTCGGACCGGCGCCGACACTCACTTTGTCGAGAATATTAACCGCAAAAGTCGGCTGTAAGGCGAAAACTTTCAAAGAAATATCCTGAATAAGTCCCGCCCCTTCCCAATTTTTATCCCAACTCGCCGAATTTCCGTAGGGAGTCGTAAAAGAAAGCCCTAAAGAAATTAAGCGTTTAATATTTCCGGCGGCATAGAAATAAACAGGCGTCGAAGGATTATTTTCAGGCGTCGCATGTCCGTTTACACCCCAAAACTGTACTTTAGGAATAATCATAGTCACACCGCCGGAAGCGTCAAATTTACTGTCTAAAAATCCAAGCGCACCCGGATTAAAGTGCATACTTTCCGAGCCAAGTTTAAGTCCGGCGCCCGTATGCGCCATCCCAAGCTGCCTTGCACTGAGAGTATTTACCTGATACGCTTCCCCAAACAGAAACGAGCACGCCGCCAGAATAACGGCAAAAGTTAATTTTTTCATTAAAACCCCTTATTTTTAAGTTGATACTTACCGCAAATATTAAAAATCCGAATCATTTTTATCTCTTTATACCCAGCCTTGCCGAATATCTGTAAGTTTTTCCACTCACGCCTTTCGCTTCGACAACCGTCAAATATGAACCGTTTGCCACGATTCTGCCTGTCGAATTTTTCAAATCCCAAGAAATATTCACAGAATTTCCTTTGGTCTTTACGTCATTTTTCGCAAATACCAAATTACCGGCATTGTCATAAACGGCGACTCTCACCGTCGCATTTTCAAGCGTCCTGATTTCAAACTTCGCATACGCCGAAATAACGGGATTAAATTCTATTATTATACCTTGTTTGCTATCGCGAATATATGTGTTTTTATTCGGCGTATTGTCAGGGTCGGTAACTATAAGCGCCAATCCGTCGTCAAAAACCGCCGTATAATTATCCGCTTCAAGTTCGCCGTCAACCCTTATGGTTATAGGATACGCGCCAGGAGCGTTTATATAACTCGTGTCAGGCTCATCGTCGCCATTATCGTCGATTATCATTTTGCCATAATCATATTCTGTTATAATATCGTCCCAAGTTAAGGCTCTCCCGTCTATTTTGAATACTCCAATGCTATCCGTAGAATATATCCCCTGTATCGACAATGAACACGCAGGGAAAATAATAACTTGCGGGTTGTATTGTGTATATACGGTATCGCTTCCCTCAAAAGTGAAAAATACCGGCTTCTTAACTATCATGAACGGGACGGATTTTGACAGTCCCGCATACTCATTCTTTCCTGTTATTATTACCGTCGCCGCGCCCGCATTTGTATTGTTCGAATACGAAAGCGTATAATCGCCTGCGCTTATTTCCGTTCCGCTTATGGTAAAAGTCTTGAGTGTCGGCTTATATTCAAGCCCGTTGTAAACATATCCGTCTTGCGGTATGTCCAAAACTATTACCGTATCGCCTTCCTGTCGTTTTGCCACAGTAATCTTTTCTATGTTTACGGAACCCGTAGATTCCCACTTCAATAGCTGTATGCCTGCCGACAGATAAATATTGCCGCTTATCGGAGCGAACGCTTCCCAATTGTCGCCGTTTATTACCTGCAACTGAGTAAGTTTATCATCGCCGGAATAAACGCTTATTACTCTCTGCTTATTATTGTTTCCTGTCGCTGTGTTGAACGAAATTTTATATTCTCCGGCTAATGCGACATTTACCAAATATTGTGCAAACGACCCTTCCGCCAAATTACCCAAATACTGCTTTTCGTTAACGCTTACCTCCGAACTCTTATTAAGAAATTGCGTAGAACTAAATTGCCCCGGTATGTTTATGGCGGAACCGAACATTATATCCGATATGTTTACCGAACCGTTCGACTGCAATCTTAATATTTGCTTTCCAGCCGGTAATGTTATATTCGCCACTGTCGGATTAAACACAAACCAGTCCGTCCCTTTAGGGATGGTTATATCCGTCAATTTTGTCATAGAGGCGGCAGTCGCACCGGCAGAAACCGAAACACTTCTTGACACATCGCTATTTCTCGCCGTGTTAAGAACCATCGTATAAGTTTTTGCCTCCGCAACATTAATTACATAATCAACGTAAGAATTATCCACCAAATTACCTACATAGTGTCCGTTATCTGTAACTTCATTCGACTTACCCACAAATCCTGTAGAATTAAAAATTCCCGGAACGGACTTGGGGGTAGAATCACGCACAGACTTATTAAGACGTTTTGCCAATTGGTCGTAATAAAGCGATTTAGGCTCCAAAGCCGCCCCATCCCCAATACCTTCTTTATGGTCTTCCGGCGCCGTATTAACGTTACCGTAGCCACTGTTCATCTGGGTGGGAGTCGTCTGAACATTCTTCGCCGCCCCGCGTGTGCCTATTATATATCCATAACCGTGCTGACGGGAATCTATAATCCTGTTTGCATTATTTCCGCCCGGCCCCGCTATGCCGTTGGCATTCCAAAATACTGTCTGAGTTGACGTATGCCCGTGATAGTTACCCTTGGTGGCTCCATACGGACGAACGTTTGACTCTATAAAATCCTTGTTGAGATTTTGGTTGTCTATAAGGTTGGACATGCTAAGATACATGTGGAAATCGCTGCCGTAAACAGGGGTGTTTGACGTATGATTGTATATCACGTTTCCGTTTGCGTACGTATATTTGAAAGAATAACTGTGTCTTGCCGAAGTTGAGGAGCAGTTTGATATAAGAATGTCGCTTCCGCAAATATTCATGCCGTAACCGTTACCCCCCCCGCCTCGATATTGCGGATATGAGAAATCGCATTTATCTATGGTAAGGCGTGCGCTTTGATTTATGTCTAAGCCGTTGCTTGACATGTGCACCTGTTTTGAATTTTGCGCCTGATATGACGATATGTTACGCGCCCACCCGTTTACAACGCCGGAAAACTTTATAAGGAACGCCCCGTGTACTTTGGAGGCTCCCGTATTGGCTTTGTTATAATCTTCCTCTCCCCAGCCTGTCGCCGTAGGATTTTCCTTATTGCCTATGGAAAAATCCTGCACTCCCGTGTTCGTCGTTCTTGGCGTGCATTTATAAATTCTGGGATTGTCGCGTGTATTTAACCAGTAACGTGTAGGAATATCCAAAGTAAGTTTGTTGCCGTTTTTGGCGGTGATTTTTCTGTAGAAAACGGTTCCTAATCCAAGGTCGTTGCGATTGTCCCAAAAGCCGCTCATGTTATGGTCGTTTACCCAGCCTGTGGTTCTGTCGCTTCTTATCACTATCCAGTCGCCGACATTAAACGGCGCTGCGTTTTCAACGGTAATATCAAATTGAGGACTATCCGGCACGTTTGCCGTAATCTTTACAGCATTTCCTTCCATAGTCCCCCAGTTTCCGCCCTGTCCTACAAGTATTATCGATTTACCTGGCATATCTTCCGCATAACACCTTATAAATGTTTTACCGACTCCGTCGCCTTTAAACAAAATGTTACTTCCGCTTATCCTCAGTGCATAGTTATTATTCCCCTGCGGTTTTACCTTATATATGCCGGCAGGAAGATAAACCGTTCCGCCGCCGGCATTTTGCGCCGCAGTTATGGCGCTCTGAATTTGTACGGTAGCGTCATCCCCCCCTGTTTTGTCGGCATTGTAGGGTGATTTCGTAACATCGTAAATGTTCCCCGCAACGCTTGTCGGAATTTCTTTCTCTCCCTTTTCATAGCCCGCATAAGAAAAGTCATGCAAAAACTTACCGTTATATATAGTACCCGGCAACCAATCCGCCGGATAAAGCGTACTTCTCCATCCGAACGCGCCGGTTAAAATCCCCAATACCGCCAATACCGCCAAGTTAACCCGACAATTTGTTTTCATTGAATCCGCCTTTTACGTTTGCACACCGATAAAGTTTTATACATCCGAAATATACGAAATTATATACATTTTCGCTGGTTTTTATTTGGAAACACGAATTAAAAACAAATTATAATAAATTCCCCTTGCGTTATACAAAAAATTATTGTATTATAGTATATATACTATTCAATTTCAGCTTGCTGCGACTGACAGTCGCCTTTTGCAAAAAAATTCTTTGTGCATATTCACCAGAGAAAACAAGTAATAATTTCAGTTATTGGTCGCTTCCTATAGAGAAAGACGAACGGCGGAAATTATTGATTGTTTAATTTTTAGGAGGGGATTATGTTCAAAAATCTAAAACTAAGCACAAAAATCGTGTTTGGATGTCTGTCTGCGATTTCTTTAATCGTCGTATTGGTACTGGTTGTCGTCGTATTTCTTCAAAAAACCGTAGTAATGTCTGAGGAATACGTCACGGGAAACGAGGCGTTTGCGGAATTTGACGACGCTATGCTTAATTTTAACTACTATGCGAGTTGTTACGCGTATTCGCAAGACAAAGAATTCTATGAAGAAACGGTTAATCTTGAAAAAGAATTTTACGAATCCAAGGCTCCCGACGCTTACGAGTCCGTAGAAAAATCCCCAAACCCCGATTTCAAAGCCTTCAAAAGCGACATCGCCGACGTTTCCGACAAATTTGAGACATCGATGAAACTTTTTCGTTCGGTTCACGAAAATTATGAAGAAAAAAATCGACTTTACCGATACGTCGTCGTAGAAAACGGCGAAAATGCGGCAAAACAAATTGAAGAATTAAAATCAATGTTTGTGTTTGCGTCAAGAGAATGGGCGACCGCTTCAAACGTTGAAAATTGTCTGCTTAAAATGCAGATTGCTTATTGGCTTACAAAAGACGACGCTCAAGCCGCCGAACAAGTCGTTATATTGGGCGGGGAAACGTTGGCGCAGTTAGAAAAACTTGCCGATTACGGCGTTTCGCAAAGAGCAAAAACGCTCACGGAAAATCTTAAAAAATCGGTATCAAATTACATTTCGGGAATGAAGCCTATGATAGTAGAATATTCAAAAACCGGCGAAATCCTTGAAAAATTTCTACAAAGCAAAGATGAAACCGTAGAAACCAGCGGAGATCTATATTACGCCACGGTAAAAGCCGGACAAAAAAACACGGCAAGCGTTTCAAGGACTCTTCGCGCTTTGGTTTGGACGCTGCTTATCGGCTTGATCGTTTCAATCGCCATTATGTTCATTACGGTAAATACTATCGTCTTAAAAGCCTCGGTTAATCGCATTAACGAGGTAGTTGACGGAATTTCAACGGGCGCCGAGCGCGTGGCGTCCGTTTCCGGAGAAATTGCGAGCGCGGCGTTGGGAATGGCAAGCGGCGCAAATAAGCAAGTTTCTAATTTAAGCAATATTTCGTCGCTGTTAGACAACATCACCGGTATGTCGAAACGAACGGTCGAAAACGCAAGAAACGCAGACAACCTGGTCACTGACAGCGTAAATAAAGCAAAAGCGAGTCAGGAAGCGATGAGCCGGCTTGAAGACGCCGTAGTTGAAATTCGACAATCAAGCGACGAAACGGCGAAAATTCTCAAAGATATAGACGAAATCGCTTTCCAGACAAATTTACTCGCATTGAACGCAGCCGTAGAAGCGGCAAGAGCGGGTGAAGCCGGTAAAGGATTTGCGGTCGTCGCGGAAGAAGTCAGAAATCTTGCGCAACGAAGCGCCGAAAGCGCAAAAAAGACGGCCGAAATGATTGAGGAATCCCATAAAAGCAGTTTACGCGGCGTAACCTTGGCGAAAGAGACGTCTCAAGTAATCGGCGCTATTACGGAAGCGTCCGGTAAAATAGCGGATATTGTCGGTGAAATCACTACAGCGGCGGAAGAACAAGCGCAGGGAGTTTTGCAGATAGGCGCAGCCGTCGATGCTATGGAAACGGTAACGCATCAAAACGCTTCTTCGACCGAAAGATTGGCGGAAAGTTCGGAAGAACTTGGATCACAGGCGCTTTTGA
>JAIRUI010000091.1 GCA_031254455.1 Chitinispirillales bacterium
AGCGTCGGAGTAATTTTTTATGTTTTCGTATTTCATAGAGTGAAAAATAATATAATTTAAAAAACAAACAAGAAAAATCCATAATCAATTAAAAAAATATTGATTTCGCAAGAGGTCTAATATTATTTGATACATTGAGTTCAGTCAAATTATTATTGTTACACAGCAATTGCTGTATTTTAAGATTTTCTGACACATCAAGCGCCGTTAATTCGTTGCTGTAGCACCACAAGTCAATTAGCGCAGTATTCTTCGACACATCAAGCGAGGCTAATTGATTGTGACCGAACCCCAAATGTGTCAGTGATGTATTATTAGATATATCAACTTTTGTCAATTGGTTCCATGAACAATCAAACGACAACAATTCTGTAAAACATTCTATTCCGGCAATACTTGTTATGTTTTTATTACTCACATCAAGATATTTAATATCGCTTACATAACTGTCGAGTATCGGCACTCCCGGCGTTTTCCCAATCGCCTTATACACCTCCGTCCTAAAGTTCGGGTCGGTGAATTTGGCGGTGATGTCTGTCGCCGCCGATACCATTTGTGCGACAATCACCACTGTCGCTGTCATTTCCAGAAATCTGTTTTTATTTTGCATACAAAACCCCTTAAATTAAAAATTTTACAAAAAGCATAACACCAATTGCAGAAATAAAACCATTATGAATTAAGGGAAAGAAGCGACTTTTCTGTAGTAAAACCGAAAAAGGCTGCTCTGCCCATAATCATAAATTTTTACCAGAAATCATGAATTATTCCACATCGAAAGATAGTAGAAGTAAAAAGACAGAACAGCCCATAAGGAGTTCTAACTTCTACTTTTAATGTAGAGATGTGGTTGAAAAGCAGGGATAAAATTCCCGCAATTCACGATTTCTGGTATCTGTAAAATAATATTTGTTTTTTTGAAAATACAACAAAACAAATATTACTACATTTTGTTATCGGCATACGCTGATATGTATCGCTCGTATATTTAGCCGAATCTAAAACGTCATGAATTAAGGAAAAGAATCAACCTTATCTGTTGAAAACATAAAAAGGCTGCTCTGCCTATAATTCATATTTTTTGCGAAAAATTGTGAATATACCTATTGAATTTGATTTGAAACACAGGACAGCAGAACAGCCCAAAGGCGGTTTGCCAGTGTTTCAAATCAAAATACTAACGAAGAGCGATGGTAAAATCCTCACCATTCACAATTTTTCGCATAACTAAAATAATTTATTGTTATTATAATACAAAGAAAAAATTTATAATTTCAAAAAACTTTAAAATACAGGTTAATAATTGAAAACCCGCAGAAATGAAAAAAAATAACTCAATTTTATTAAATTTTTGATTTTTTGTACATTTTCGTACGCATAAAAATTATATTCTTCCCGTTCTTTGAAAGAATACAATTTTCTCGTTTTCTATGTTATGAATATAGCCAATGTTCAACTTTATAGGGAAAATGGAAAAGTGTGTGTCAGTTCGGCACACTCCTTTTCTATTATTTCTGAATAAAGTGGGTTCGGCTATAATCTTGTAACACAGAAATTTATTAAAAAAGAAGGAGTGTGCCTTTTCATTTTGGATTCTCCGTTTATATTTTGATATTCTTTCTATATTCAACATCTTTCCATATAATAATATTTCCACGAACAAACATGTAAAATAAGGATTTTAATTGACAATAACATCTACGATAAAGTATATTGATACTGTAAGCAGAAACAAAAGGGTTCAATATGTTTGTAAAGATTTGCGGAATAACGACAAAAAGCGCTCTTGATGCGGCAATGTGCTCTGGTGCGGATTTTGTAGGATTTGTCTTTGCAAAAAGCACAAGAGAAATTTCTCTTGAAAAGGCGAAAGAATTGTCTAAATTTGTTCCGCAAAACATAAAAAAAGTCGGCGTTTTTGTGGACGAACCGCTTGAAAATCTGCTTAAAATCGCTAAAGACGTTCCGCTTGACATCGTTCAATTACATGGAAACGAAAGTTCGGAATATGCCGCTCAAATTCCGCTTGAAACGATAAAAGTCATAAAAATAATCAGCGATAAATTTTCACAGAATATTGAAGATTTTGCAAATTCAATGCTGATGTTCGATGCAAAAATCTCCGGCGGCGGCGAAAAATTTAATTGGAAAGCGATTGATTTGAACAAAATAAAAGAGAGAAAGTTTTTTATCGCCGGAGGACTTGATTGCGAAAACGTAAAGTCGGCTATAGAATATTTTTCTCCGTTTGCTGTTGACGTTTCCAGCGGCGTGGAAACCTGCGGGCGAAAAGACAATGAAAAAATTCGTAAATTCATCAAAATTGCGAAAAACAAATAGTATTTTACAGAATTACATAAGGAGTAGAAATTGAATAAAAAAGGCTTTTACGGAGATTTCGGCGGGCAGTTCGTACCGGAAACGCTTATGTTTGCGTTACAGGAATTGGAAGACGTTTACAGCGCCTCGCAGACCGATGAAAAATTTCAAAAAGAACTATACGAATATCTTAAAGAATATGTCGGGCGGGAAAATCCGCTTTATTTTGCAAAAAATCTGACCGAATATGCGGGCGGAGCAAAGATATATCTCAAACGTGAAGACTTGAATCATACCGGTTCGCACAAGTTAAACAACGCGCTCGGACAAGTTATGCTTGCAAAAAAAATGGGAAAAAATAAAATTATCGCAGAAACCGGAGCGGGACAGCACGGCGTCGCATCCGCTACGGCGGCGGCTCTGCTGGGTTTGGAATGTAGCGTCTATATGGGTGAAGAGGACGTTGCCAGACAGGCGCTTAACGTTTTTAGGATGGAACTCTTAGGCGCGAAAGTCGTTTGTGTCAAAAGCGGCTCTAAAGTACTTAAAGACGCTGTAAACGAGGCGTTACGAGCGTGGGTGGAACAAGTCGAAGATACGCATTACGTAATGGGCTCCGTTTTGGGACCGCACCCTTTTCCGCAGATTGTCCGCGATTACCAAAGCGTCATAGGAAAAGAAGCGAAAGCGCAGTTTCTGAAAAAAGAAGGTAAACTTCCCAACGCCTTGGTCGCGTGTGTTGGAGGCGGCTCAAACGCTATGGGACTTTTTTATCCGTTTGCAAACGACAAAGAAGTGGAAATGTTCGGCGTCGAAGCGTCGGGGCTTGGACTTGATACCGACAAACACGCGGCAAGTATGGCAAAAGGAAAAAAAGGAATATTACACGGAAGTTTGATGAATGTCTTACAGGATGAAAACGGACAAATTTTGGAAGCGTTTTCTATTTCCGCAGGGCTTGATTATCCGGGAATAGGTCCTGAGCATTGCTATTACAACGAAATAGGACGAGCGAAATACGTAAGTTGTAGCGACAGCGAAGCGCTGGAAGGCTTCAAAATTTTGTGTAAAAACGAGGGTATAATTCCAGCGCTCGAAAGTTCGCATGCGATACACTTTGCCGTGAAATTGGCAAAAAAATTAGAAAAAAACAAGGCGATAATCGTATGTCTGTCTGGTAGAGGAGATAAAGACGTTATTCAAGTAAAAGAGCGATTTGAAAAAGAACAAAAGGCGGCGGGAGAAACAAAAAGATGAAAACTCTCACCAAACATTTAACGGCAAAAACAAAAAACGGCAATACGCTCGTTATTCCATATATCATGGCAGGCGATCACAAAAACGGCTTAGACGGTCTTTCGGAAACCGTAGAACTTTTACAGGACGCCGCCGCAAGCGCTATTGAGATAGGCATTCCATTTTCAGATCCCGTCGCGGACGGACCAATTATTCAGGAAGCGGGAATAAGAGCGTTAAAAAAACAAACAAGCATATTTCAAATTGTAAAGAAATTGCAAACGATTGATGCGAAAGTCCCGCTGGTAATAATGTCGTATTTTAATCCGATTTACAATTACGGAATTGAAAAATTTATCGCAGATTTGCAAAAAACTTCAGTAAAAGGGTTGATAATTCCCGACATGCCGTTTGAACACAACGATTACATCGAACCGGTTTTGCAGGACGCTGACATTTCGCTTGTACGTTTGGTTTCGCTTACTACGCCGAAAGAGCGTCAAAAGACGCTTGTAAAAAACGCACAGGGATTTATTTACGCCGTCGCGGTTAACGGAACTACCGGCGTAGGCAAAAAATATGCCGAAAACATTTACGAACACCTCGCCTATCTCAAAAGCGAAAGCGAGATTCCGGTTTTGGCGGGATTTGGCGTTTCAAATATCGATCAGGTAAAAAATTTCGCCAAAGTGTGCGACGGAGTAATAATCGGAAGTTTCATCGTGAACGCTCTGCATAGCGGCGAAAATCAAAAAGCGGCGGATCTTGTAAAATCTGCGGTAAATATCCAAAAATAATCGGGAGTTTTTATGAAAATATGCGTATTAGGATGCGGAGTTATGGGAAGCGTGATTGTAAACGGATTACATAAAGCGCGCGAAAACGACGTAGAATTTGTGGTGTGGGACACGATTGCCGCCTGCGCAGAAAAAATCAAGTTTGCCAAAACGGTAAATCCCGCTCACTGGTTTGAGGGGAAAAACGAGCCGACCGTCATTTTAATAGCCGTAAAACCGCAGCACATTAAAGAGGCGCTTTCAGGATTCGGATATGCCGGAAAAAATACGCTTTGGGTTTCTATAGCCGCGGGAATAAGCGTTGAAAATCTAGAGAAGATGCTTCCTGCCGGAGCAAAGGCTGTAAGAGTTATGCCTAATACGCCGGCGCTTATTGGAGAAGGCTGTTCTCCGTATGCGCTAAACAGTCTTTGCAACTATTACGACAAAGAAACGGTCGAGTACATATTTAATTGTATAGGGATTTCCTTTGAAATTCCCGAAAGTCAAATGGATGCAGTGACCGGACTTTCCGGAAGCGGTCCCGCATTCGCTTACACGATAATCGAAGCGCTTGCCGAAGCCGGAGTAGCCGCAGGACTCTCATACGACACAGCGCTTTTATGCGCCGCAAAAACTTTGCTTGGAAGCGCAAAAATGGTTTTGGAAACGAAAGAAAACCCGTCCACGCTTAAATCTAAAGTCATGTCAGCCGGCGGAACTACGGCTGCCGGAAATTTCGCTTTGGAAAGCGGGGGAGTTCGCGCCGCTATCATGTCGGCGGTAATTTCTGCGGCGCAAAAATCGAAAGAATTAGGTAAATCTTTGTAAAATTTTGTGACTTTCTTTCTTTTTCGCCTCGTCCCACAATTCGTCAAGTTTTTGCAACCCTGCGCCGCGAAGTTTGTCGCTGTCGTAATTGAAATGTTTTTCAATGTAATCGAACCTTGTACAAAATTTGGCAGTCGCCGCCCTCAAAGCGTCTTCAGCCGAAATGTCAAAATGTCGTGCGGCATTCACCAAAGCGAACAAAATATCGCCGAATTCTAATAATTTTTCTTCGCTGTTGTTTTTTTCTACCGCTTCGCGAAATTCTTTTATTTCTTCTTCGATTTTTTTGAGCGGTTCTAAGACACTATCCCAGTCAAAACCGTAACGTGCGGTTTTTTTCTGAATCTTTTCCGCGAGATACAGCGACGGAAGCGTTTTTGGAATACCGTCCAAAACCGATTTTCTACTCTCTTTTCCTTTTTCACTCTGCTTAATTTTTTCCCAGGATTCAAGAATCTCTTTTGTATTTTTAACCTCTGAATTTCCAAAAATATGCGGATGCCTGCGAATCAATTTTTCACCGATTTCTTTTGCGACGTCGTCGATTTCAAACTTTTTTTCTTCATCCGCCATCTGACAATGAAATATAACCTGCCAAAGCAAGTCGCCTAATTCTTCTTTCATCTCGTGTGCATCGTTTTTATCTACCGCATCAAAAAATTCATAACATTCTTCAAGCAAATCGTTCAAGACCGAACGATGATTTTGCTCTCTGTCCCACGGACAGCCGTTTTCACTTCTCAAAATTTTTGCAATTTCTACCAATTTGTCGATATTTTCACTCATAAAATTCCCCTTTTCCGCGCCGCAGAACCACAGGCGTACCATTCGTCAAATCCACGACCGTAGAGTCGCCGCCTTCCAAAACGCCGGCGTCTAAAATCACATCTACGCCGCTTGTCACTTCGGGAGTCAAATACAAATCCGGGTTGCCGTGATTTTCTTCATCCGTGTTCAGCGACATATTCGCAAGCGGCTCGCCAAGCATTTCGATTAAAATTCGCGTCGTCAAAAAACCGGTTATTCTAATTCCTATGGTTTTTCGTTTTTCAGAGATTTTTTTTTGCACAAACTGCGATGACGGCAAAACGAAAGTGTATGGACCGGGAATATACCTTTTCATTATTTTAAACGACGAATTTTCAATTTTTGCGTACTGTTCCGCCTGCGATAAGCCGTTGCAGACAAATGAAAACCGCCTGTTTACGTCTTTATGCAAAATCTGAGCGATTTCCTTGATTTTTTTTATGTTACTCGCCGCACAGCCGACGCCGTAAACCGTATCTGTCGGGTAAATACAAATTCCGCCGGTTTTTTTTATAATTTCTACCGCTTTTGCAATCTGCCTCTCCTGTGGATTTTGCGGATGAACGTTTATTCGCTGAAACATAATTTACCCGTTCTCAAGTCGTTGCAAACCTTTTTTAGCAATATCTCTACGAAACTGCATTCCGTCAAAATGAATTTTTTCTACGGCAAGATACACTCTGTCAACCGCTTTTTGCAGCGTTTCGTCCCATGCGGTAACCGCCAAAACCCGCCCGCCGTTTGTGATAATTTCGCCGTTTTCGTTTTTCGCCGTTCCAGCGTGATAAATATCTACGTTATCAATTTTTTGCGCGTCGTCAAGTCCGTAAATAACCGTTCCTTTTTGCGATGAAGCCGGATATCCTTTGCTTGCCAAAACAACCGTCGCCGAATAGTTTTGCGAAATTTCCCAATCAATTTTACTTACGTCGCCCGCCGCACTTGCATAAAAAACGTCAAACCAATCACAATTCACAAGCGGCAAAACCGCCTCGGTTTCAGGATCGCCGAAACGACAGTTAAATTCTACCACGCGGACTGCGGATTCGTTTGCCATAATTCCTACGTAAAGCAATCCGCGATAAAGTCCTCCCTCTTTTTTCATCGCTTCAAGTACGGGAATGACTATAGTTTTTTCAACCTTTTCAAGTAATTTTTTGTCAGCTATAGGCGCAGGCGCGTAAGCTCCCATTCCACCCGTATTCGCACCTTTATCGCCGTCAAAAATTCGCTTGTGGTCTTGCGCTGCGGGCAGAATTTTATAATTTGTCCCGTCCGTCAAAACGAAAATACTCGCTTCCTCGCCAAACATCATTTCTTCGATTATCACGACATTTCCCGCTTCGCCAAACGCTTTTTTATCAAAAATTTCGCTAAGCGCGTCATCCGCTTCCCGCTTCGTCATGCAAACAATCGCACCTTTTCCAGCGGCAAGTCCGTTGACTTTTATAACAGTCGGAACGCCTGTTTTTTGCAGATATTTTTCTGCGGATTTTTTGTCGGTAAAACGTTGCCAATCAGCGGTTGGAATGTCGTATTTCTTCATCAGTTTCTTGGAGAATTCCTTACTTCCTTCAATCTGTGCGGCAAACTTTGACGGACCGAAAATCGTAAGTCCTTTTTCGCTAAAAACATCGACAATTCCTTCAACAAGCGGAATTTCAGGACCCACGACGGTTAAATCAATCATATTTACTTTAGCCCAAATAGCCAATTCCTCCCAATCGCTTATCTTTTGAGAGAGCTTTTTCCCGCCTTCCGATTCCATTGCGATATTCCCCGGAAAAAGCCAAATGTCAATATCTCTTTTTGAGCGTTTAAGCGCCTTAAAAATCGCATGCTCACGTCCGCCGCCGCCGACAATTAAAACATTTTTTTTCATATCGTTTTCCATTAATTACTTGACTTTTACGAAAATACTATTTTGTTTAACGCAGAATTTTAATATTAAGAAAATTTTAAGGCGATCTTAATGAAAAATAACCGCAAAAAGTAAATAAAATTCCGTCCGCTCACTCCACCATCAAAACTACGTCCAAGCCATCGTTATCGATAACAAGCGTTTTGCCGGACGTCAATTCGTTGCCGATAAGAAGCCGCGAAGCGGGCGTTTCTACCAAACGCTGAATCGCTCGTTTAATCGGTCGTGCTCCGAATTGCGGTTCATATCCGATTTCTGCAATTCGAATGAGCGCTTTTTCGGTAATTTTCAAGTCGATTTGCAAACCTTTTAAGCGGTTTCTGAATATATCCAACTGAATATCGACGATTTTTGCAATTTGTTCCTTATCCAAATACGAAAAAATAACCTTTTCGTCTATTCGATTCAAAAATTCCGGACGAAAATACCGCTTTAACAGATTTTCGATTTCACCAGAAAATTCAATAGAATCGCGTCCGGTATTTTCTTGAATAATATCGCTTCCCAAATTGGAAGTCATTATTACGATTGTGTTGCGAAAATCAACTGCACGTCCTTTACCGTCGGTCAGTCGACCATCGTCCAACAATTGCAGCAAAATATTAAACACGTCGGGATGCGCCTTTTCTATTTCGTCAAACAGAAGCACAGAATACGGACGGCGGCGAACCGCTTCGGTCAACTGTCCTCCTTCGTCGTAGCCTACGTATCCGGGAGGCGCCCCGACAAGACGAGAAACGCTGTGCTTTTCCATATATTCCGACATATCAATACGTACGAGCGCCTTTTCGCTGTCAAAAAGATTTTGAGCCAAAGCCCTTGCAAGTTCGGTTTTTCCTACACCGGTAGGTCCCAAAAACATAAAACTTCCAACCGGACGGTTCGGGTCGTTCAACCCAGCCCTTGCACGTAAAACCGCCTGTGCAACCGAATTTACCGCTTCGTCCTGTCCTACTACTCTTTTATGCAAATCTTCTTGCAAATTCAAAAGTTTCTGCCGCTCGCTTTGAATTAATTTATTTACCGGAATCCCAGTCCATTGCGAAACAATTTGAGCAATATCTTCATCGGAAATTTCCTCGCGCAAAAGATTATTTTCTTGACTTGCCGCTTCAATTTCCGCTTGCTGCAATCGCTCTTCCAATGCAGGAATTTCTCCGTGACGCAGACGAGCGGCCGTGTTCAAATCGTAATTTCTTTCAGCCTTATCCAACTCGCCGCGCTTTTCTTCAAGCGTTTTGCGAAGTTTGGACGCTTTTTCAACTCGTTGTTTTTCCTGTTCCCAACGAGCGGTTAAATCACGTTTTTTTTCTTGTACTTCCGCAAGTTTTTTCTTAATCTCTTCCAGACGACGCTTTGAAGCCTCGTCTTTTTCTTTTTTCAATCCCTCTATTTCGATTTGTAACTGTAATTCTAAGCGGTTTACCTCATCGACCTGCGCAGGGGAAGAATCAATTTCCGTTCTGACTTTCGCAGCCGCTTCGTCAAACAAATCAATAGCTTTATCCGGTAAAAATCTATCGGAAATATATCTGTCGGAAAGCGTTGCCGCCGCTACCAAAGCCGAATCGCGAATCGCAATTCCGTGATGGCTTTCGTATCTTTCTCGAAGCCCGCGTAAAATTGAAATCGTATCTTCGACGCTTGGCTGGCTCACAAAAACTTTCTGAAATCTGCGCTCAAGCGCAGGGTCTTTTTCAATGTATTTTCGGTATTCGTCGTTTGTCGTCGCACCTATACAATGCAGTTCGCCCCGCGCAAGCATCGGTTTAAGTAAATTACCCGCGTCCATAGATCCTTCCGACGCACCGGTTCCAACAACCGTATGTAATTCGTCGATAAACAAAATTATCGCGCCGCTGCTTTCCTTGACTTCTTTAAGAACCGCTTTTAACCGCTCCTCAAATTCTCCGCGAAATTTTGCGCCGGCAATCAATGCGCCCATATCCAATGCCAAAAGTTTACGCTCTTTCAAACCTTCGGGGACGTCGCCCCTCACGATTCTTATCGCCAAACCCTCTGCAATTGCGGTTTTTCCTACTCCGGGGTCACCCACAAGAACGGGATTGTTTTTAGTTTTTCGCGATAAAATTCTCATCATTCGCCGAATTTCATCGTCACGCCCAATCACGGGATCAAGTTGCCCTTTAGCCGCTTTTTGGGTTAAATCGACCGCATATTTTTCCAAAACTCCGTAAGTTTGTTCAGGATTTTGTGAAACGACGCGGCTGTTTCCGCGAAGCGCTTTTAATTCACTTTTAAAATTTTCGACATTGACGCCGTTTTTGGCAAAAAAGTCTTTAATTTCCGGCGAATTTTGCAAAATCGCTATAAAAATGTGTTCTACGCTCAAAAATTCGTCCTGCATATTTTTTGCAATTTCTTCCGATTTTGTCAAAGTTATCACCGCCTCGCGTGAAAGAGTCGTGGTATTTGCTCCGCTTCCGCTGACGACCGGAATTTTTTTGAGTATGGTTTCGGCAAAATTCATAACGTTTTCTGCCGAAACTCCTAATTTTTCGGCAATGATAACGACCGCCGTGCTTTCATCGCCGAAAAGCGCTTTTATTATGTGCCAATTTGAAATTTCCTGATGTCCGCTGCTTGCGGCGCAGGCGTAAGCGTTTTGTATCGCATCCAGTGTTTTCTGAGTCCATTTTTCCTGATTCATAACAGCCTCCTTTGAATTTCTTATAATTCTTCAAATTATATGCCAAGCCGAATAATTATTCGAAAGTGAAACTGAAATTATACATTTACAATTTTATTCGTTGCAAATTGAAACGAAAATTTACGTTTTGTCGTCACTTCGCCAATTTTTTTGTTTATGAATTGCCGTTACTCACTCTTTTTGCCATAATTCCCAATCTCTTGACGCTCCACTTTTCTCTGCCGCGCCAAATAACCCGAACGAGAAGAATAAGCATTCCAATAAAATAATTCGATATTCGTCGTGTTTTTTATTTTTCTTGACTCGGGCTCAAGTCCACATAAATCAAAGAAATTTTAACATATTGCAAACAAATTTGTCAAGGACTTCGGCGCACAATAATATTTTAACGGGAAAAGGAGAAATAAATGCTTTACGAAAAAGAAATCGAACCCCTTAAAGAAATAGTGCAAATTGTCGGTAAATACCAACTTGAAATGCAGAAAAAATTGAAAAATGTCAATATCAAACAAGATAAATCGCTTGTTACCGAAGTTGACGTAAATTCCGAAAAAACAATAAGAGAATATATTTCGACAAAATTTCCAAATGACGGATTTTTAGGCGAAGAATACGGAGAAACTATTGGGGAATCGGACCGCCGCTGGATTATCGACCCGCTTGACGGCACATTTCCGTACGTTCACGGCATTCCGACTTACAGCGTCTTGATAGCGCTCGAAGTAAACGGAATTTTGTCGGCGGGAATTACACATTTTCCAGCCTTAAACGAAACGTATTGGGCGACGCTTGGCGGCGGAGCGTTTTGTAACGGTGAAAAGTTGACGGTTTCGCAAACCGCCAAAATACCCGATTCTACGGCTTCTGCGCTTGGAATAGTTGAAGCCGCTAAAAAAGAAAATGGTAAAAAATTATTTAAAATACTTCAAAAATGCGGCTATTTTTACGGATTTATGGACGCGTATTCTTATGTCGGCGTCGCAGCCGGAAAATTGGATTTTTGCGTCTCGCTTATCGATAAACCGTGGGATAAAGCGTCCTCTGCGTTAATCGTCAAAGAAGCGGGCGGAATTTTTAGCGATTTAAGCGGCAAGGAAACAATTTACGGGGACGATTTTATCGTCTCAAATAAAAATATTCACAAAGCGGTTTTGAAAAATTTTACTTAAAACATGTTTTTTGCGATAATGACGCCCGCAACAAATTTTCCCAAACTTGCCCCGATATTTGTAAAAATAATTACAAGTAAAATTCTTGTAAGAGAGTTTTTCCAGAAACCTTTAAGCGTTTCGGTATCGGTCGGAACATTTTCAATGTCTTCGACTGTCGGTTTTTTGATCACCGCTTGGACAATTCCGGCAACCCAGCCCGTAGCAATCATTGGAATTATTGTAGAAATCGGAGCGCAGACAAAAACCGCCAAAATAGCCAGCGGATTGGCAAGTGCGCAAGCGCAACCCAAAGCCGAAAATCCTGCCGTAATTATCGACCATAAAACAATGGAATTAACACCAGTTTCAACACCGCCTTTGACAAATCCGTAAACCAAAAGAGCGACAACCGCAATACAGAGTCCCCATCCGATAAGCGACGGAATTATAGATTTCGGCGGAATTTTTTCTATCTCGGACAAATCAAACGGTTTTTTTATGCATTCCGAGACGCCTTTGCAATGCGCCGCTCCCAAAATTGCAACAATATTTTGTCCTTGAGCCGTACGTATTTTTTCTGCGAGATAAAAATCACGTTCATCTACAAGACGATTTTTTATACCAGGAAATTCTTTTGCCATCTCGTTCATTGCATTGCCTATGTTATCGTCTTGCTTCAATTCCTCGACCGTATTTTTATCAATTTCTTCCGATTGGAAAAACAACATAGAAAATAAACTTGAAAAGCATTTTATTTTTTGCACGAAAGAAAGTCCGCCCCAAACTCTTTTCAGCGTAATATCTATATTTCTATCCGCCAAAACCAAATTTTTCCCGCGTTTCTCGGCTTCTTCCGCACCACGCATCATTTCCGCACCGGGCACAATGTCAAGTTCTTTTCCAAGTTTTCTATAAAACGACGACATTATTAAGTTCGTCATCAAAAGCAATACCTTTTTTTGCCTGATAATCGTAAAAATATCCGTATTTTTCCATGTGTCGCGATTTTTCAAATTTTCGTATCTTTTTTGACACAATTCAATACAAATCGAATCCGGATTCACTTCCTCAATAATCTCGCTCACTTCCTCTACGCTTTTGGCGGAAACATGCGCCGTACCCAAAACGTAATAAGTTTTCCCATCGTTTTTAATAATTTTCACCGTTTCAGGAATCATTTTTCTTCTCCTTATTTTCACTGTTTTCCAAACCGGACGGAAGTTCTATTACAAATTCACAGCCTTTGCCGACTTGTGACCACGAAATAAATATTTTACCGTTGTGATATTCTTCTACAATTCTTTTTGCAAGCGCAAGACCAAGCCCCCATCCGCGTTTTTTTGTTGTAAAGCCCGGACTGAAAACACTACCGTACAGCTCTTTGGGAATGCCTCGCCCGTTGTCTCTATGCGTAATTCTTATTTTTTTATCGACCTTTACATAAACCGCCCGTAAATAAATTAAACCGTATTGGACGTCTATCGCATCAAGCGAATTTTTAAACAAATTTTCTAAAACCCACGATATTAAATCACTGTTTATAACGACAGGCAAATCTTCACGACAGTCATATTCTATTTCTATTTTTTTCCCTTCCTTGGGAAGGCGTTTTGAGAAATACGCAACATGTTCGTCAAGAATATTTTTGAGATTTGCGTTTTCAAGAAGCGGTTTTGAGCCGATAAATGAAAATCTGTCGGCTACTTTTTTTATTCTTACCACATCTCGAGACATATCTCGCGTTATTTGATAAACTTTATTTGGAAAGTCATCTTCACTTATGTTTTTATCTTCGTATTCACAGAAAAGAATGTCGTCGCTTTCATCGTTAAAATTCTTGCACTCCGTCTGTAAATATTCAATCCATCCAGTCAAAGAAGTCAACGGAGTTCCCAACTGATGAGCGGTTTCTTTCGCGAGCCCAACCCACAAATTACCCTGTTCGGTAACCAAAAACGCTTGTAGAACCAAATATACTATTGATACGAACGATAATATGAAAAATATTTCCAAATACGGTAAGAAAGACATTCCTGCAATAAAACTGCTGTCGCCGTAATACAAAAACCCCATACTCGTTTTTTTATCTCGTCCGTAAATAAGTTTCGGATTATATTTTTTTTGAAGTCGCTGCGTTTCCTCTATTAAATATTTCATCGTTTCGTAACGGTAATCTTCTTGAGATATTTTAGTTTTGAAAAAGGATTTTTTTTGAGTAATATTTTTCCAAACACGCGGTCTGCCCATCATGTCGGTAATAATCACCGGCATATCAAAATCCTGAATTATCTGGTCTAAAATTATATATTCTACCGAACTTCCTATTTTGTCGTAAAACGCTTCGCTTATGAGTTGTGCGTAAGTCTCGGTTGTCGCGCTGGCGAATTTTTGTAAACGGTCGATAATATAGTTTGTATATACCGCCCACCAAACAATTCCCAAAGCCGCAAAAAACAACAACAAGTTTCGGGAAGTATTAGGAGCGATTCGTCCAAATAACGCATAAACGGCGCTTAATATATCCTTTTTCTTCGGAATGCGAATTTTTATTGTTACGGTTTTTCTTTCACTATCAGCAGTTGGCAATTTCTACCAAACCATCCATATAAGGTCTAAGTACTTCGGGAACTATAACGCCGCCTTTTTCTGTTTGGTAGTTTTCAAGTATCGCTACCAAAATTCTTGCGGTGGCGACCCCGGACCCGTTTAACGTATGAACAAATTCGGGTTTTGACCCGCCGCGACGAAAACGAATATTTATGCGGGTCGCTTGAAACGCTTCAAAATTACTGACTGAAGAAACTTCAAGCCATTTCTTTTCACCTCCCGCCCAAACTTCAAGATCATAACATTTCGCTGCGGCAAACGACAAATCCGCGTCGCAAAGCGTAAGTACTCTGTAAGGTAATTTTAATTTTTGCAAAATAATTTCGGCGTCGCTTCTTAATCTTTCCAATTCTTCGTATGAATTGTCCGGATGGGAAATTTTTACCAATTCTACTTTGTCAAACTGGTGAACACGTAAAAAACCCTTAGTGTCTTTGCCGTAAGCCCCCGCTTCTCTACGAAAACACGCCGAATACGCGCACATTTTTACCGGCAGGTTATTTTCGTCAATATATTCGTCTCGATATAAATTTGTAATCGGCACTTCGGCTGTCGGAATGGCATACAAATCATCTTCGCCGACGTAGTACATCTGTTCTTTGGATTTAGGCAGCTGCCCCGTCCCAAAAGCGCTTTTAGCGTTCACTAAATATGGCGGCTGAACTTCAGTATAACCGTTTTTACGATGGGTATCCAGAAAAAAATTGATAAGCGCTCGATTTAATTTCGCTCCGTTTCCACGCAAAACAGGAAATCCAGATCCGGAAATTTTCGCTCCTCGCGCAAAATCAAAAATTTTTAGATTTTCGGCAATTGTCAAATGATCTTTCGGTTCAAAATTAAACGCTGGTTTTTCGCCCCATTCTTTACAGACAACATTATCTTTTTCGCTTTCGCCGTGCGGCACGCTCTCATGCGAAATATTAGGGACTTTCGCCATTATTTCATCGCGTTCTTTTATAACCGCGTCAACTTTATCGTCAAGTTCCTTAATTTTCGCAGAAACATTTTGCATTTGTGAAATAATTTGGGATGCGTCTTCGTTTTTTTTCTTTTTAGCCGCAATTTCAATCGACGCGTCGTTACGCTTATGTTTAAGTTCTTCGACTTCAGCAAGGATTTTCTTTCTTTCGACATCCAATTCAACAATTTTGTCAATATCTGCGTTATCTTTTTTAATTTTACAAATATCTTTTACTTTTTGAATGTTTTCACAAATAAATTTTATATCAAGCATTTATCTCTTATCCTTAATTACAAAGCCAAATTTTCGATATTTATTTTAATTTGCTCGCAAATTTCCAAACTTTTTTTCTTAATTTTCTCCGGCAAATCGGAAATATTAGGAAAAAGCGATAAATAATATTCTATTCCATCAAGCATATTTTTACGAAATTCCAATAAATAATTTTTTTGTTTTTCATCAGAAAGTTGTAATTTTTTTACACTTGTAAGCAAGAAATCCGCATACATTTTCAGTTCACGAACAAAAAAATGAAGCCTCTCTACTCCTGCAAGCAAATCAATTCGTCCGTAAATATGATCTGTCATTTCTTTGAGTGAATATGTTTTATCAAATGAGACGAGCGCGGGACCCGGGCAAATAGATACTCCTCTTCCTTCTATTTTCGTGTCTAAATTATTGTTTATCAGAACCGCCGTTCCAAGTCCGACACAAATACACGCTTTTTCTTTAACGTCCTCAACGGCTTCGTTTTTCTCGGTAATTGGCAAATCGCTCTCCATAATTTCTCGAATCTTTTGGGTTTGATATTTTCTTGAAGCGGTGCAGAGCGTTTTTTCGCCGAATTCACCGTTAAGCGCCAAATGATCTTTTGGACATAAACTTCCCGGAGTTCCAGCCGCAATGAATCTTTCCTTTTCTCTGTCTTTACTATTGTTTCGCAAATTGTTAAACGGAACTCCAATCGGTGAAATTCCACTCAAATAGTAATCGTGTTCTTCCGCGTTTTTAAGTTGTTCAAGAGTTTCACAATCGACGTTCGTAGTTTCAGGAACAAGTAAAAAAGGCGACCCCCAGCCTACAGAATCCGCTCCGTAACGATCTATCAAAAATTTATGTTCCTGCGATGTTCCGACTCCGCCTTGAACGGTAATTTTTATTGGAAAATCGTTTTTAAATTCGGGCAATCCGCGTTTTATAAGCGCTTTTTTCAAAATCTCGTTAAGTTGAACGGAAAGCTCATTTTTATTCTTACGAAATTCTTCCAAGATCGGTCCCAACAAAAATCCGTCCGTCGGGAATGCGTGACCGCCGCAATTTAAACCCGATTCAATACGAAATTCGCTTACCCACAGCCCTTTTTTTGCAAGAAGTTTCCCCTGAATTAACGCAGAACGGTAGTCGCTTACTTTAAGAGTTATTTTCTTTTTTATCTCTCCGTTTATATTCGGAAAAAAATCGTCAAATTCCGATATATATGAATACAAATGCTGATTTATTCCAGCCGATAACACAATCGAAGAATTTAACGAACTTTGCGCAAACCCGCGCAAAGCGGCGTGAGCGTCATTAAATTCAACGGGCAGCAATTCGCCTTTTTTATAATTTGCTTTGTCGAGTTTCGTCATAATGTTTACATCTATTGATCCGATAGACAAATGCTCTTTAATCCATGTCTGAATTTCGGTTATTTTTTCCGGTATTGCAGCGTCTTTTAATTCTAAGAATTTTTGTTTTATCTCGGAATTTTCAAAAGCCATTTCTAAATATTTGTGTAATTCGCCGCCTTTTTCAAACGTGGAATTTTTTATTTCCTCAAATTTATTTTGCACTATAATGTTCAAAACGTCAAGATATGCGGTTATCCTTTTTGCACGGTAGTCTATATCATCTTTCTCAATAGCCGAGAAAGGAAGTTTAAATTGTTTACAATAAAATTCACGCATTTTTTCAACAAGCAAATCATCTACAAGCGAAACAACCGATGATATTCCATAGTGCGCAACTTTTACCGGAGTATCTATCGTATATCCGATACCCATAACCGGAATATGAAAATTATGCGCGACGATCATCATACCTCCCGAATTTTTAAATGAAAACACTACGATTTTCATATTATTTTTTTAAACAGATTCCGGTATTAAAATAATATATGGTACAAAGTCAACGGAAAATAAAATAACGAAAATATTTTCAGTATTTACAAAAAATTTTCTCACTTTTATTTTAGCAAATATTACTTTCTGTGAAAATTATTACTGCATACCGTTAATATTGTCGGTAATTTTGTGAAAATTTTCACTATTGGATGGTTTTGATGATACCGAATGCGTCAATTGAACGACTGTCGATGATTTACAATTTGCTTGAACAACTTGAAATTATTGGCGATAACGGCGAAATGATTTCTCATATTTCTTCCGGTAGAATCGGAGAAATTATAGGGATACCGCCGCATACGATTCGCAAAGACATAAATTTTTTGAGTGATGTCGGACGGCTTGGAAAAGGATATCCGATTAAAGGCTTGCGAACGCTTATCGCCGAAAAATTATGTTTGACTAAACGGAAAGCGGCTATTGTCGGGCTTGGGAAAATCGGAAGCGCGATTTTGGAACACGAAAGATTTTTTTCCGCTGGCGTCGAGATTGCCGCCGGATTTGATTCTGACATAAACAGAATAGACATAATAAAAACCAAAATTCCGCTTTTTGCGTCGCGGGAAATTACCGAAGTCATACAAAACAAAAATATAGAAATTGCGTTTTTGACTTCGTCGCCCGAATCGGCGAAAGTGTGTTTTGAGCGTTTGGAAGCGGGAGGAGTTAAAGCTATTTTGAATTTTACTCCGACAATTTTAGCGAGTGAAAAAATTCACATTCGCAATATAGATTTGGTTTTAGAAACAACTATTCTTTCGGCTATGATTGGTTTAAACGATAATATATAAACTTTTTGAAAGGAGTTTACAATGGCAAGAGTGTTAAATTTTTCGGCGGGACCGTCTGCTTTGCCGCTTGCAGTGCTTGAAAGAGCCGCAAAAGAAATGACGGATTATGGGAATACTGGGACTTCGGTTATGGAAATGAGCCATCGTTCTAAAGCGTTTGAAGGGATTCTTGAAAAGGCGAAAAACGATCTGCGCAAACTTATGGGTATTCCGGAAAATTACGATGTTTTGTTTATGCAAGGCGGCGCATCGACGCAATTTGCGGCGGTTCCGCTCAATCTTTTGGGAGACAAAGACTGCGCCGATTACGTCGATACGGGAACTTGGGCGAACAAAGCGCTCAAAGAAGCGCAAAAATATTGCAAAGTAAATATAGTTGCAAGTTCGAAAGAACAAACGTACAACCACATTCCAGAACTTGATAAAAGCAAGTTTAATCCGAACGCGGCGTATTTTTATTTCACAACTAACAACACGATTTACGGAACGAAATGGAATAAACTTCCCGAAGCGAGCGTTCCGTTAGTTACGGATATGTCGTCGAGCATTTTGAGTGAACCGGTCGATGTGGCAAAATACGGACTGATTTATGGCGGTGCGCAAAAAAACATCGGTCCTGCCGGACTTGTCGTTATGATTATACGCAAAGATTTGCTGGAATTCAGTAAAGAAAACGCAAAAACAATTACACCGACTATGCTTCGTTACGATATTTGCGCGGAAAACAACTCAATGTACAATACGCCGCCGACTTATTCCATCTATATCGCCGGATTGGTTTTCGAGCATTTGTTGAATTTAGGCGGATTGGAAGAAATGAAAAAGCGCAATGAAGAAAAGGCGGCGCTGCTTTACGGATTTTTGGACAATTCAAAAATGTTCAATGCAACGGTTCGCAAACAAGACCGTTCGCTTATGAACGTTCCGTTTGTCACGGGCAACGAAGAATTGGATAGCAAATGTGTAAAAGAAGCGACTGCGGCAGGATTGATTAACCTAAAAGGACACAGAAGCGTCGGCGGATTACGCGCTTCGATTTATAACGCGATAGATTTGGATGGCGTTAAGACGCTTGTAAATTTCTTGGAAAAATTTGAAAAAGCAAACGGTTAAGGAGGAACAGATGTATAAAATTCAGACACTTAATAAAATTGCGGCGGTGGGATTGGATAAATTAGGACGCGATAATTACGAAATCGCAAGCGAAGTGTCAAATCCCGACGGAATAATTTTACGCAGTTTCAAAATGCACGACATGGAACTGCCCAAATCGTTAAAAGCGGTTGCGCGGGCGGGTGCGGGAGTAAATAATATTCCGATTGAAAAATGTACGCAAAACGGAATTGTCGTTTTCAATACTCCTGGAGCAAACGCAAACGGAGTTAAGGAATTGGCGATTGCGGCGCTGCTTATTTCTTCAAGGGACATTATCGGCGGAGTAAATTGGGTTCAGACGCTCAAAGGACAAGGGGACGAA
Source organism: Chitinispirillales bacterium (assembly GCA_031254455.1). NCBI lineage: Bacteria > Pseudomonadati > Fibrobacterota > Chitinispirillia > Chitinispirillales > Chitinispirillales bacterium. Next base: position 19,714 of record JAIRUI010000091.1, read on the forward strand.
GTTCCTAATTCGGTCGAAAAAGGAAAAGCGGAATTCGGCGGATGCGAAATTAAAGGCAAAACGATGGGGGTAATCGGATTAGGCGCAATCGGCGTTTTAGTCGCTAACGCCGCCGCCGAACTCGGAATGAACGTTGTCGGTTGCGACCCGTATATTTCCATCGAGGCGGCTTGGGGACTTTCTCCGAAAGTGAAAAGAGCGAACGCGCTGGAAGCGCTGATTCGCGAATCGGATTATATCTCAATTCATGTTCCGTATATTGACGCTACAAAAGGGATGTTCAATCAGGAAAAGTTGTCGCTTTGTAAAGACGGCGTACGAATAATTAATCTTGCAAGAGGCGGTTTGGTCGTAAATAAGGATATGAAAGCGGCGCTGGAAAGCGGAAAAATAGCGTATTACGTAACGGATTTTCCCGATGAAGAAGTTATAACTTACAAGAACGTTATAGCGCTTCCGCACATAGGCGCTTCAACGGAGGAATCCGAAGATAATTGCGCGATTATGGCGGCTTTGGAAATAAAGGATTATTTAGAAAACGGCAATATAAAAAATTCCGTAAATTTCCCCGATGTCTGCGTCGATAGAAATCCGGCGAAAACGCGAATTACTATCGCGAATAAAAATATTCCTAATATGGTCGGACAAATTTCGTCTCTGCTTGCCTGTGCCGGAATAAATATTTCAGAGATGGTTAATAAGCATTTGGACGAAATAGCGTACAATATCATTGATACGGACTCAAAAGTAACAGACGATGTCGTGGCTAAAATTTCCGCTATAGACGGAGTGATTTCCGTGCGTGTGATTTAATAATTGAGGTTTGACCGATTTTGGTCGGTCAAACCAACACGACAATGCATCGTTATTATATTATTACGAATAATCTTTTCACTGATAAAAAATTATTCAATTAATTATTTTCCGCTACAATCTCCAAACAATAAATTATATTCCGAATAATGAAAAGGGGGATTTATGTCAAAATATTTAGATAAAAAAAACGACTTATTATTCAAAAACCAAAATAACCAAAGGAATTTTTACAAACCTATCCAAGATTCAATTAGAGCTTTTGGGCTTACCGTAGTCACACTATTTCTTGGATTTTTAGTAAATTGTTCCGATCAAACTGACCGGGGCGCGAATCCTCAAAACGATGACGGTAATACCAAAATTATAGCGGGAATAGAATGCGTTTTAGTAAAAGCGGGGACGTTTATGATGGGCAGTCCGACAAGCGAAAGCGGGCGTTATGACGACGAAACACAACATCAGGTAACGCTCACGCAAGATTACTGGATAAGCAAGTATCCGGTAACACAAGCGCAATATCGATCGGTAACGGGAAATAATCCGTCATATTTTAGCGGGGATAACAAACCTGTAGAACAAGTAACTTGGAACGACGCAGACGCATTTTGTAAGGCGGTAGGCGGACGCTTACCCACAGAAGCGGAATGGGAGTTTGCCGCACGCGGCGGTAATAAGAG
>JAIRUI010000092.1 GCA_031254455.1 Chitinispirillales bacterium
TAATAAGAGAAAATCCGTTAAAATTATCTTGATTTTATAGATGTGTACACTCTGTGAATGCAATATAGTATTTTATATAAAAACATGGTATTTTTTTATCCTTAACTAGGATTGAACCATTATTTTTAACTAATGAATAAATCTATTGAGAAATTTGCTAAAATTTTACTCTTTACAATTATAATTATCGTAGTAATTTTAATTGTAAGGCGGTATTCTCAATACGCTTTTAAGTGTGTGAATTCAAATCCTGTTACAAAAATGTTTGATTATTCGGATATTGCAGTCGAAAGTGAAATCAATGAGAAAAAAAACGTTGTCGATAAAGTTAAATATTTGAACGACACAGACATAAATATTAATAACGCCGAAAGTTTAGTTTGGATTTCTGGGTTTCGTAATGCAAACGATATTTCCGAGGAAATAAAATTTCATGCCGTTTCAATGAAATATAAATTTCATTTGCATAAAATTACACCTCCATCGCAGCAAGTTATCGTTAAAATTTTGATTGATAAATACGGACGTGTATCGGACCCGCAAGTAATTTCACCCGATACGCTTTCAGAAAATTCGCGAAATTTAATATTGTCTGATTTGATGACTTGGCAGTTTGTGCAAATAAAACAAGACGGAAAAACAATTGCTTCTTTTCCACTTAATCTCAAAAATCGGCTTCAATCCCAATAAATTTCGATTCTGCGATTTGCATTTTGCCCTCTTTGTGATCGGTTATCGGCAACTGGATTGTTAGCTCCGAAACCCGTTGCGGTAATTCTTGATTTGCTTATTCCTTTTGAAACAAAATAATCTTTTACGGCATCAGCTCTTTTTTGTGAAATAATAATATTGTCTTTATATTCTCCTGTGTTGTCCGTATATCCGTAAATAATAATTTTTGATTCAGGACATTCTTTAAGTTTTTTTAGAAAAGGGTATAAGTAAATGAGTGATGAATTTGGAATATCGACTTTTCCCAAAGCAAAAAAGATTCCTGTAATTTCCGGTCTTGTAAAATTAAAATTTTGCGGGCAGCCGTATTTTTCTGCGATACCCGGTATATCAATGCAAACATCATATAAATTTATAATTAAGTCGCTGTCATTATCACACGTAGGGCACAAAATTTGCGCCAAGATATTATCTATTGAAAGTTTATTGTCAACTTCCATATTGATTTTAACGTTTGCGAAATCTTGCCAATATATAGCGTCAATTTTTTCGTCAATTTGTGTTGTCGAATATTCTGTATTGATTTCTTTTAGTTTTTTTTGTTTGGTTTTCGATGTTTTTTCTTTAACTTTAGCCAATGTTTCCATTGGAAAAAAAACTACCCACGAGAAAAATCCCGTGAGTAGTATAGATGTAAACGTTTTAAATCGCATACCTAATTAAAGATTAGTCAATTCTTTTTAATTCAACGCGCCGGTTCAGTTCTTTTCCGGCAGGCGTATCGTTTTCTGCAATAGGAACGTCTGGACCATATCCGACCGCTTTGAGACGGTTTGCCGGAACGCCCTGGTTAATGAAATACTTCATAACCGTTTCCGCTCTTTGCTGCGATAATTTCATATTCGCTTCGCGTTTACCGACATTATCGGTATGTCCTTGAATTTCAAGTTTAACTTCGGGCCAGTCGCGTAACGACTTGATAACCGCATCAAGCGCATCGTAAGAACCTCCAGTAAGAGTCGCTTTTCCGGTTTGGAAATTGACTCCTCTCAATATAAGTCCTTCTCTTGGTATCTCAATAGCGACCGGCGCAGGAGCTGGCATTTCGATAACCTCGACTACGGTAACCGGATCCTGTTTAAACGAAACCGTAATAATCTGGTTTGACATAACGCTTGCAAAAGTATATTGCGCCAACGCACCCTGATTTTCACCGTTAACGGTCACTTGCTCAATTGAAAATCCTTCTGCCGGACCGAACGAATAAATTACCATAGTTCCTTCTTTTACGACATTCACGCCGACAGGGGTAATCGTTCCCTGACCAGCCGCAACGGAAGCGGTAATTGTATATGTCGGGATAGGTTTCGGAGCTTTTTCGACTTCTACTTCAAGCGTATCAATTCTATCAACATAAACCGTATCTATAATACGAACGGTATCGCAAATCGGTTCCGGTTCCGCTATTGGACTGTCCGGAACAATGGTTTGACGTTTAACCATAAGTCCGTTCCAACCTATGGACGCTGCAAAAGCGACTTTCGGTTCTACCGCCGTTTCTATGAGAACGTTTTGTTGCGCCGACTCGTCAAAAGTCGCTAAGTCGCCATAATAAAAACCTTTTTTATTCGACAAAGAAAGGTCAACGCCGGCGCTTATCGTAAGTCCGCTGGGAGTTAAAAAAGCAACTCCGGGAGAAATACGCATCGGATCGCTTTTCAAACTTCTATTGTATTCGTTTATTTCGTACTTGTTGCGGAATTCAGGATGATCCCCAATATTACTATCATCTTTCACGACTTTCCAGGTTTGTTCTTGCTGAATACTGCCGAAACGAGGCTCCGCCGAGAAATCTACAAAAATACTTACCCACTCGGCCGGTCGAACTTCAAGACCGCTGTTAAGATAAAATACGTGTTCATTTATCCACTGAAGCGTCCAACGCAGTCCGTAATTGAAGTGAAAAAGAACGGGGAAAACATCGGACATTTCTCTGAAATCCCATGTCCAAAGCATTTTCATATCTATTTCCGTATTATTTGACGTATAAAAATGATATACACCGGATTCGGAACGTTTATCTGTATAATATAAGTGTCTAGGGAAATATCCCGCTCCTTGTCGTCCGCTCGGGATAGTGAGAGCTCCATAATAAGCCATTTCAAAAAATTTTCTGTGCGGATATGGGGGGTACTGAAATTTCACCGAGATATCAATGTCGCCGATTCCGCCTATTGTTTTAGACGTTTTATCGCCGGGCCAAAAATATTCATCATCAGGGTAACTTTTAAACTCCGTGTTTCCCATCCAGTCGATATAAACCGGAACCATAACGGCCAAATCCAAGTATCTCGTTATACCGTAACTCAAACTTACATTAAACGTTTCTCTTGCGTAATCGGGAATTTTCAAACTCGGATCGGAATAAAGACCTTTAGAGTCGATTAGAGTAAGTTCACCATCTACATTATCCATATAATAACCGTATCGGTAAATATTTTTGATGAATTTTTTATCCATTGAATGGTTGCCGTAAACCTGAAACGACAGCCTGCCGAAACCTAAAGTTTGTGCAGACAACGTATTCCACAATCCCACTTGACCGAATTTACTGATGCTTTTCGTTTCGTCCGGATCGGGGGTAGCCGCTACATTCGAGATAATAATAACAGCGAAAATTAATCCCATTGTCAAAATCTTTTTCATTGAACAACACTCCTTTTATAAAGTATTTTTTATGCATATCAAACATAAATATAATATATGTACTAATGAAATTCGCAATTTTTTATATTTTTCAATAATAATGTGGTAATATTTACATGTAAACAATTTCGTAAGGATAGCCCTGCTCGGCAAGAAATATCTGTCTTTTCATCGCAAATTCAAGTTCTACGGTGTCGCGTGTTACTACTGAATAAAAAATCGCTTGCGAACTGTTTCGCTTAGGACGCAGTATTCTTCCAAGTCGCTGAGCTTCTTCTTGACGGCTTCCAAACATCCCGGAAATCTGAATCGCGACATTGGCGTCCGGTAAATCTACCGCCATATTTCCTACTCGCGATAAAACAAGTACGTTTAAGTCGCCGTTGCGAAATTTTTCGTAAAGAGCGTCACGTTCCGAATTTTTCATATTACCTTTAATTACGGGTGCGTTAAATTTTTTGCCGTGTTCGTCAATTTGATTTATATATTGTCCAAGAATCAGGATTTTCTCCCCTTTGTGTTTTTTAAGTAAATCGGCAACGACCGATATTTTGTTTTTATTTTCGTATGCTACTCTTACTTGCTCGCGTTTTGTTAAAGACAAGAAACCGATTTTTGAATATTCGTCTAAATCCACACGTATTTCTACACATTTTGCCGTTGCGATCCAACCGTCTTTTTCCAAATCTTTCCAAGGGACGTCAAATTTTTTCGGACCGATTAATGCAAAAACGTTTGTCTGTAAATTATCCTCGCGAATGAGCGTCGCGGTAAGTCCGAGTCGTCGTCTCGCCTGAATTTCCGCCGTGAATTTAAATACAGGAGCGGGAAGTAAATGAACCTCGTCGTAAATTATCAATCCCCAATCCTGTGAGTTGAAAATTCCGAAATGCATAAAATCTTCTTCTTTATCTCTACGGTAAGTCAAAATTTGATAAGTTGCGATGGTTATCGGTTTAATTTCTTTTTGTTCTCCGCTATATTCGCCGATTTCGTCTTCATTAAGATTTGTACGATTTAGTATTTCGCGCTTCCATTGGTGCGCCGCAGTTATATTGGTAACTAAAATCAGTGTTTTTTTTGAAATTTTTTCCATAGTTTTTATTCCGACGATAGTTTTTCCTGCACCGCATGGAAGTACCACGACACCGCTTGTTCCGCGTAAGTTGTCGTTTCCTATGAATGAATCCACTGCAGATTTTTGATAGTTACGTAAAACGAACGGTATATTATCTTTGCCGATTTCAAGCATTTTTATATTATAATCCTCGCCGTCGACAAATCCCGCAATATCATTGACGGGAAAATTCAAATCAATGAATTTTTGTTTTAAGATCCCGCGAAATTTTGGTTCAACAATTACGGTATCACCATCAATTTCTACAATATCAATAATAGAAGGGTTTTTTACTAATTGTGAAAGTAAATCTTTATCGTCTGATTCCAATGAAAGCCGTCCGTCCGAAAACTTTACCATATTTATTTTTCCGAACCTCTCGCTTATATCTTTAATGTCTTTTATTACATTTGCCGGAATAGTGTATTTAGTGTAATCTTCAAGGGCGGAAATTATATTGTCGGCAACAAGTCCTATGGCTTTTGCATTCCAAAGCGAAAGTGGAGTTATGGAATACGAATGAACGTGTTCCGGACTTTTTTCCAAATGTGCGAAACTTGAAAGTAAATCGCGGGCGCATGTGAATTTTGGGTTGTTAACTTCTAATAAAATAGTGCCGTCACTCTGAATTATTAGCGGATTATTTGGGTTGTATGTCATTTTATTATTTATTCTAAAAGCGCTTCAATCAATTTTTTTTCTATTTTATCGTATGCGAATTCTTGGGTTTGTTCTTTGATAAATGCAATCAATTCGCTGTTTTTACTGTAGGTGAACTGGTCAAGTTTTGCAATAATTTTGTTCATGCTGTTGATATCATAGTCTATGACCGCTTGCAGTAATTCTTTTAGTAGCTCTTCATCGGGAGTTTCGCGCGTTTCACGAGGATTGTATTGTTTTTTTATGTCGTCAAAATCAATTAAAAGTTTTTTTATTTCGGAAACCAAATTGTTTGTAGATTCGGTTAGTAATTTGTTCGTAAATAAAACTTGCTCAATATCTCCTTTTTTGGCAAATATCTCCGCTTCTTTAGCCAGATTGCCGCATTCCATAGCCCCTATTCCGTAGTAACTGCCTTTAATTCCGTGAATCAAAATTGTATATTCGTTAAGGGTTTCATATTTAACAATTAACAAATTTTGTATAAGCGGCGGTATATTCTTTACAAACGAATCAAGAATTTTTATATATAAGTCGGCCATTTGTCCGAAATTATCAAGCGCCAAAGTGATATTCAATCCTTTTATATTTATGTTATTCAAATAATTACGGGCGATTAGTTCATTATTTTCGACTGTAATCGTTTCTTTTGATTCCTCTTCTGTAAGGTTGAGCGTTTTATTGTCTTGTTTGCTGTGAATATATTTCATAAGAATACTTTCTATATTAGATTTGCTGATTGGTTTTTTGATATGGTAATTAAATCCGTTTTTGTAGAAGATGTTGTCGGAGATAGCAACGTTGGCGGTAAGGGCGACTATAATAATATTTTTTGCGTAATCGGAATTTATTCCGCGAATTCGTTTAACGGTTTCTATTCCGTCCATTGTAGGCATCATGTGATCCATAAGCACAATATCATAAATTTTTTCTTCAGATTTGATTTTGTTAATTGCACTCTCTCCGTTTAAAACGCAGTCCACGTCAAGTCCATAGCAAAGCAATAACTCTTTTGCAACGTCTAAATTCGCTTTTACGTCATCCACAACTAATACCTTTCCGTACGGCATATAAAGATTTTTATTCATAGGCGATGGTTCGTTCTTGTTTTGCAGGATGTTGGAAGGATTAGCCGCGGCAATATCCGAAATTTCAAAATTTCCTATGGGTGTACTGTCGATTATTGTTTGATTTATTAAGAAACTGAATTCGCTTCCTATACCTACTTCGCTTAATATTTTAATTTTTCCGCCCATGATTTTTACAAGTTCCCGCGCAATTGAGAATCCGATTCCGATGCCTCCGTGTTTTTTAGAGAACGAAGAATCAATTTGTGAAAAACCGGAAAGCATGTTTTTTTGCGATAAGGCGTCAATACCTATGCCGGTATCTTTCACCGAAAAATTTATACCAACTTCCATTTCGTTTCTGGTTTCTTCTTTTAGTGAGATTGTAATACGTCCTTTGTTGGTAAACTTTAACGCATTTGATATTAAATTATTTAAAATATTTTTAATTTTATTATTGTCGCCGAACATTTTTCTGGGGAGTTTTGGGTCGATATCTAAGGCAAAAATAATGCTGCTGTTTTCAGTATTTTTGATATTTGTATCATATATATCTTTAATCATATTCTTTAAATCATATTCTTTAGGAATGATTGTAATTTGATTTTGTTGGATTTTTAGAAATTCAAAAATTTTATTGACAATTTCAAGTAAATTTACTCCGTTTTTTAAAATTTTCTCAAAATATTCTTGAATGTCTTCATTAACATTTTTTTTCTGCGAAGCAATTTCGCTTAAGCCTACAATTGAGTTTATAGGCGTTATGATTTCATGTGAAATCGTTGCTAAAAATTCTATTTTTGATTTGTTGCTGATTTCTGATATTAAAATCGCTTTGTTTTTATCTTCTTCGGCTTCTTTCCGAATAATTGTTGAGGCGATTACAGAACAAACATTTCGAATGATTTTTTTATCTATTTTATCAAATTTTGCGAAATCATCAAATATTTCTATTGTCAAGGCAGCCTTGTATTTGCCGTTTATATAAATCGGTGAAATTAAAAAAGATTTTATTCCCGCTTTAGTTATGGATTCATATTTTTGTTCTGCCGCTACGTTTTCACAGTAAATTATTGGCGGGAAACAACCTTGCGCGAGATCGTCAGGAATAGCGTCGCCGTTAATTAAAGCATCCATTGCATCTTCGGTCGCGTCTGTGGAAATAGAAACTGGAAAACAATATTGTTTATGTAAACACATCTTATTTTTTTCTGCATCTAAAAATGCAATTCTTATTATGTGTGATTTAGAAACATAGTTAATGGAATCGTTAATAATGGAAATTAATTTTGATATGCAACCGTTGAATTCCTGAATTCCTATAAACGCATTTGATAAACGCAATGAAATACTTTCCGTAAATAGCAGATTTTGCAGCATTTTTTTTATTTCACGGGCTTTTGATAACGATTTGTTTGAATAAGTCATCCTCATAATCATTTTATTTATTTCCAATGCAAAAGTCAATATCTCTTTGTTTGAGCAATGTCTATTTAAGTTTAAGAAAGATCCTTGCTTTAAACTTTCAATTTCTTCATTAATTTTTTCAAGCGGCGATATAGTTAATTTCACGGTAAGAAAAAATAGGATTGCAGACAGAAACGCGAGTAAAGTAAAAATAAATAAAATAGCGTAAGAAACGCTTTTTAATGAGATATTTTGCACGTAATCGTAATTTATATACCCAAGAATCGTTATGTTTTTATAATTTGTTATTTTCCCGTACATTTTTGAACCGTTAAACGAGAAATAGAAAGGAATTTTTTCCTGCTTTTTTAAAATGTCTTTGATTGAAATGTTTTCAAAACGTTTTTCTGTTTTTTCTCCCCTTGAATCTGCTATAATAGTCCCGTTATCACTTATTATCATACATCCGCCGTTAAACGAGAAATTCATATTTTTCAAGAAATTTTCGAATTCTATCTGTTCCAAAATATTTTTGGTCGGTATGACATACCCTATTTGTACTATGCCTTTTTTGTCTTTTCTTGCAACGCCGATGTATTGAGCGATTTCTCTGTCAACTCCTCTTTTTTGCGGGTTTTGTGCGATTTCAAGTCCGGTATCGGATAATATTTCCGTAAAAGGCAGAGTTTGTTCTCTTAAATAAAAATTTAATCCTATCATACCGCTTATTTCTGCGACGGAACTATGGGTTAGAACTCCGTTTTCATCAATGACATGAATCTCGTCCGCACCGATTTCTGCGGCAAGTTCTTTTAGTTTTTGAGTTTGTAAAATTGAATTATCGTTTTTTATTTTTTGCGCTACTTCTCTGCACAAATTAAGTTGTTGGTCGTTAAGTATGTTGAACATATTGTAAACTCTATTTGAATTTTTTTCAATTGTAATAGCAAATTGTATTTTATCAAGTAATTCGTCGATTATGGAATTGGACAGTTTAACGCTCTGTCTTTGCATAATTGCGGAGGAAAAATACGAAACGGTCAGTATTATAGAAAGTATGATGAAAATAATAGCGATTATTAGTTTTCTACGAACGCTGATTTTCAAATTACCGGTATTTACAGTCGGCAATTTTGTTGAAATTGTAATTCTTTCTTCTTCCTGTTCAATTGATTTTATTATTTCTATTATTTCGGATTCCAGAGTTTCCAAAATTTCCGCCTTTCGTTTCGGGACAGTGGAAACGAAAATAATAAATGCCCGAAAGTTGTACAGTATTTTTTTATCGTTGATTAAAATTTACAAAATTATTTAGATTGGGTTGTCAGAAAATACTCATAATTTTTAATAAGCGCGTTGGCAAAATAGCCGCCGATAAATTCGTAACCGTATTTAGAATAGTGAACTTTGTCTTTTGTCAAAAGAGAATTAGTATCGTCTTTTACAGAAAATTTGTGTGTCAATTCGTGTAAATCCCAAATAGCGTAACTTTTACCTTCTGTTAAATTTTTTGAATACTCATTGATGAAGGACGTTTCTATTTTTTTTACGAGAGTTAACGGAGGAGTAGTGACCAAAACGGGAATTTCGCCGCATTTTTCTTTTATTTTTGAAATAAGCGTATCTATTTGCAAAATAAATATTTCAGGGGAAATTTCCGAAAAAGCCTCGTTTGTACCGAAAGATAAAATAATCAAATCCGGAGAAACTGCCGGAATTTGTTCGAAAAAAATTGAATTTTGAAGAAAATCGCTCGCTTTAGCTCCATTGATTCCTATAGAATTATAAATAATTCCGCTTTTATCGTTTTCTATATATATTCCGTTAAGATTATAATCATCATAACTATAATCTTCATTCTGAAATATTCGAACGCTGTTCATAGGGGCGGCGCTTTGAAAGTCTGCCCAATATTGGTTTTCGGCGATGATACCGATTAAATTTGTTGTTCTCAAGTCATTTTCTATCGAAAACGGCGATTTTTCATTTGGATAAAAAATTGTAATTTTGTCAAATTTGTAAATTTCCGGAACTTCAAGTAAAATTTCAAAATTTTTATCGTTTGTGAGTAATCCGTGCCCTGAAATTCCTATAATTATTTGTTTGTGGCAATGTGAACGCATAGAAACTCTGCAGCTTTGCCATACAGAGTTAGATGAAAATTTTATGAATTTGTTTGCCGTACTGTTTGTTTTTGCCAAATTATAAGGAAAAATAAAACCCATTCCCCCGTTTCCGAATCTTTCTTGAAGAATTTCACGAGTTGCTTGTACAAAAAAGTTTCCCTGTATATGCGAATCGCCGATATGAAGAATTTTTACTTTTTGCGAATTTTCAATGCTTTGCGCTTTCTTAAATAATGGAATAAGCAAATCCGCGTTTATTATTGTATATTCCTCCTGTGAAATTCCGCAGGAAATTATCGAAATTACGATTGCCATAATTTTTTTTATCAATTCGAACCGCCTGATTTAATGTTTTTGTAATTTTGATACTCTTCTTCTAATTTCTCGTAAACGGCATTCGCTATTATTTTTGCCCCTGTCGGTGAGAAATGAATAAAATCTTTCGCTCCAAGCGGAGGATACTCGTTTACCCATTTTGCCATAGTTCCTTCGCCGCCCATAATTTTGAACAAATTTATGAAACTTGAGTTTGTTGTTAAAGCGTATTCTCTTTGGCTTCGTAATAGTGGATAAATCAAAGAATCGGTTTGAATTTTGTTGCCGTATTTTGCCGCTTTATCCGCTGCCGAGATTATCAAAATATCGGCTTGTGGAAAGCATTCGCGAATGTGTTCGACAACTTTTGTCATTTTTTCGGAATACCATTTGTATTTTTTTATATCTGATTTTATTACATTTGCACCGAATTGTAAAATTATGAGATCGTAATCAAATTTTTTTTGAAATGCGTTCATTAACGGTTTATCGAGATATATCAACGGAAGTCCGGAAGAACCGCGAATAGAAAAATTATCCACAAAAATTCCGTTTTGTGTAGTAAAATTTATTCCGAAAAACGGGATCGAATCAACATCGTAAAAAATTAGCGAAATTGAATCCTTTTCTGTATTTATATTTAACGAATTTATTGAATTTTGCGGATTAAGCGATATTTCTCGCTTATCGTTCTGCGAGGAAACATGTACTTTCCCGTTCATATTGTTTGATTTCCCGTAAATTAAAACGGGATTGTAAATTTTTTGCGTTCCGGATTTATAAGAAACCCAAAGAGAGTCGGAATCTAATGAATATGATACGGTTCCGGAAACGCCGATTGGAGAAAATTTACGTTTTATCAACGAAGAAGTTTGCCAATTTTGTGAAAAATTATGTTTAATTGTGTGTCGTCCTGATAGATTTGGAAGTGAAATCGGAACTAAACCCACACCGTTTCCGCCATATTTTTTTTGGAGAAGCGAGCGTATCGTATGCACGATATAATCGTCTTCAATCATTGAATCTCCATAATATGCGATGCGTATATTTCCATTTTTAGTTGTTTCTAATTTATAAAGTTTTTCGAAAAATTTACTTAATCCTTTCCCTTCTTTATTGGTTTCCACTATATTAAAATCAAAAGATCCAGACGGTTTTTGCGCTTTTTGTGCGTCAAAAAAAATTAAAGAAATTGAGTCGGGGATTTCATGTTTTGATAATTCTAAACTATCTTGCTGCATTGAAAATGTTATATCATCGTTTGTAATAAATTCGTTTTGCAAAATTTTTTGCTTAAATATATCTTTTGGAAAAATAAATCCTGAAATCCAAAAAAGCGAGGTTCCAAGAATCATAACAATTATAGTTTGTGTAAAATTGAAGCGCGCCTCGCGTTCAGGGTTTTCGTCTTCGTTAAAAATTATCATTGTTTGTCCTTTCAAAATTGAAAATAAATGAAAGGTTGAATATCGCTTGTCGATACCGAATAAGAGATACGAAAAACGATTCCTAAAATTAAAATTTTCACCCAAATCGGCGAAAGCGCAAATGAATTTCTTATTTTTTCAACAATTTTTTCCGGAATAAAATGAATGAAAAATCCGAATAGCATAAATGAAATTACAAGTTTGTGGCACGAAACAAGTACCAAAAATTTGTCCGGTTCAAAAGTAAGCCTTAAAATTTGGCGTATGACATTCAATGCGGTTTGAAAATCCGCCGCCCTGAAAAATATAAACGAAAACGCTACGAAATGAAAAGTTATAAATATAAAAAACGGGCTGAAAATGTTGAATTTTCCGTCTTCTTTTTTTCTCGATATTTTAAAAATTTTGCAAATAATTCTTTCAATGATAAGCGCTATTCCGTGCAATCCGCCCCAAGCGACGAACTTCCAACTCGCTCCATGCCACAATCCGCCGATTAACATCACAATAAACAAATTTATGTACGTGCGAATTTTACCGTTTTTGTTTCCGCCCAGCGGGATATACAAATAATCACGAAGCCACGATGAAAGTGAAATGTGCCAGCGCCGCCAAAATTCCGTAATGTTTTTTGATTTGAACGGTGTGTGAAAATTTATGGGCAGTTTGTATCCTAAAAGCAACGCTAAACCTATTGCCATGTCGGAATATCCGGAGAAATCACAATAAATTTGCATAGTATAACCGTAAACCGCAAGCAGATTTTCAAACGGGGTGTAAAGATCAGGTGAAAAGAAAATTCTGTCAACCAAATTAAGCGAAACGAAATCCGAAATAACAGTTTTTTTTACAAGTCCTAAAAGTATAAGAAAAAGTCCGTTTCCTAAATCAAGATTTGTAATTTTCGGAGTACTTTGCAATTGCGGCATAAACTCTTTTGCACGGACGATCGGTCCTGCTACAAGTTGTGGGAAAAAACACAAATAAAACGAAAAATTCAAAAAAGACTTTTCCGCTTCTATTTCATTTTTATATACGTCCGTACAATAACTTATAGCCTGAAAAAGATAAAATGAGATTCCTATAGGCAAAATTATGTTAGGAGCTAAAAATTCGGTTTTTGCAAATTCATTTATGTTGGCGATGAAAAATCCTGTATATTTAAAATATCCAAGAATCGTAAGGTTTGAAATAATTGCGATAGCCAGAAAAAATTTTCGTAAAAAAACAGTTTCTGCCGTTGAAATTAAATGCGAAAGTAAATAATTTGCGACGGTGACGGCAATTAGTAAAAAAACGAACAAACCGCCTGCTTTGTAGTAAAAAAACAGCGAAAACAGTAATACATAAATTGTACGCAGCGTTTTTTTATTGTAAATTGTTGCATAGATTGTGAAAAAAACTATAAATATTACCAAAAACATACCGCTTCCGAATAAAAGCGGATTTGATTTGTCGTAGATAAAATATGGCATTAACAAATCCATAATTTCCGATGAGGAAAAAAACTGATTTATCTTGTCAAATGTAAAATATGATAAAAATTTATCCATAGAGAATTTATCCATAAAGCTTCGTAGAAAATACTATTTGCATTGAAAAGGTATTATTTTTACATAAAAATTGTGGAAATATTAAAAAATTAAAGGGATTATGAATCAAAAATTATATGAATTTAAGCAAAAAATGTACAAAACCGGCTGCGGTGAAAGTATAATATCTCTATTTTTGAGATATTACGAAAAACTCAAGAACGGCGATAGAGGAATAATATACGAAAAAGACATCTATCCGGTTAAATACGGGGAAATTACAAAGTATTGCGACATTGAAAAAGATAAAACTTTGCTTGAAAAAACCGCAATAATAAAATTAAACGGCGGTCTTGGAACGTCTATGGGTATGGATTTTCCAAAATCGTTCGTAGAGGTTCGCGAAAAAAAAAGATTTATAGATATCGCGCTTTTGCAGCAGCGATTTTTTGAAAAAGAGACAAAAAGTAAATATCCTCTAATATTTATGAACAGTTTGTCCACAAAAAAAACGACCGAAGAGTTTGTTGAAAAAAATCCTCAAATATTGTGTAAAGACATACCGCCTTGTTTTACGCAGCATTCTTTTGTAAAGGTGCTTAAAGACGGATTCGGAGCGGCTTTTTATGAAAAAGATACGGATTTGGAGTATAATCCGGCGGGACACGGCGACGTGTATATGGCGTTGCATGAAAGCGGAATATTAAAAAAACTTTTGAAAAATAATTTCAGGTTCGCGTTTATATCAAATATCGACAATAGTGCGGCGTCTTTTGACGTTTCCATATCAAATTTTATGGCAAAAAACGATATTCCTTTTTTAATGGAGGTTTGCAGAAGGACTGATATGGATAAAAAGGGCGGGCACATCGCCAAAAATAAAAACGGCGGATATGTTTTACGGGAAAGAGCTCAGGCTGACGAAAATGAAATGTCGGAATTTGAAAATATAGAAAAGTATTCTTATTTCAACACAAACTCTATTTGGGTGGATTTGAGAAAACTTGGCGAAATTATAGATAGAAACAAAATAGTCGAACTTCCGTTTATAGCAAACGAAAAAACGCTTAACCCAAACGATAAATCGACAGATAAAGTTTATCAGATAGAGCAAGCGATGGGAGCGGCGATTTCTCTTTTTGAAGGCGCGAAATTGTTGGAAGTGGAAAAAGAAAGATTTTTTCCGGTTAAAACTACAAGCGATTTATTTTTGTTAAGAAGTGACAGATTTTTTATTAAGGACTCCGTTATTAAATCCTTTGACGACAATAAATCTGAGTGTTCTGTCGTATTGGAAAATAAATTCTACTCAAATTTATCTGATTTTGAAAAACGTGTAAGCAAAGGTGTTCCGTCTTTAAAAGGGTGTAAAAAATTGTTTGTACGAAACGATGTTTTCTTTGACGAAACGATGAAATTTGACGGAGAAGTTTATTTATGAGTAAAATAAATTGATATGGGAGAAAATACGATATGAAATGCGCCGTAATTACCGGAGCGAGTTCCGGTATCGGGTTAGAATGTGCAAAAATTGTAAGTCGAAACCGTTTGTTTGGTGTTGATAAAATTTTTCTTCTTGCACGAAGAAAAGAGAATATGGAAAATCTATCAAAAGAATTGGAAATAGAAACTCAAATAGTCGTGTGCGACGTTTCAAGAGATGAGGGCATAAAAAATTTTGCAGAGATTTTGAATGTTCAAAATCCTGATATAACTCTTCTTATAAATTCTGCGGGTTTTGGAAAAAACGGCGACTTTACGGACATCTCAGTCTGCGGCAATATCGGGATGATTGACGTTAATTGTAGAGGGTTGGTGTATATGACGCAAATATGCTTGAATTACATGAAATCCGGCGCACATATTCTTAACGTATCTTCTGTCGCCGGTTTTGCTCCTTTGGCTAAATTTACTGTTTACGGAGCCACAAAAGCGTTTGTTACGTCTTTTTCCGTAGGATTAAGCGTTGAACTTGAAAAAAGAAATATTTCTGTTACTATATGTGCGCCCGGTTCTGTGGATACCGAGTTTCATAAAATCGCAAGAGGGGATAGCGGTATCGTAAAAAAACTTTATTCTTCAAAAGCGCCGGTTAAGAAAGTGGCAGAATTAGCCTTGGAAGATACTGCGAAAAAAAAATTATTTTCATCTTATGGTTTTCCCGCCAAAATCGCAAGATTATTTGGAGGAGCCGTGCCTAAAAAGTCGTTTGCAAAATTCAGTTACAAAAATATTTACGCTTAATTTGAGAAAATAAAAGGAGTTAAAAATTATGGTTAATATGCTTATCGGGCTTTTTGTGCTGGGGATTTTGGTGTTTATACACGAATTGGGGCATTTTTTAGCCGCAAAATTTTGTAAAATACCCGTGATTACTTTCTCTATAGGTTTTGGAAAGAGAATTTTTTACAAAAAAGTTGGAGAGACGACATATCAGATAGCCGCCATACCTTTTGGCGGTTATTGTGCGCTTGAAGGCGAACATCCCAAAAACGAAGAAGAATTAACCGAAAATTCTTTTGACAAACGTCCGATTTGGCAGCGAGCGCTTGTGGTTATTGCCGGACCTGTTTTTAACATAATTACGGCATATATATTTTTGGCGATAATGTATATGAACGGCGTTCCCCACGCACCGTATTTGGATACTAACGTCGTGGGTTTTGTTTCCGAAGAATCGCCTGCGTTTGGAAAGGTTAAAGTCAACGATAAGATAATTTCGATAAACGGTAAAGAAATTTTGGATTGGCAAAACATTCATGAAAAATTTTCTGATTTGAGCAAAGAGCATTCTGTTTTACTTAAACGCGGAAACGATACGGTTCTCGCGCTATTTAATATCCCTTTTCCAGATCCCAGGTCTTTAGAGGGTAAAGGTAGCGGAATTTATCCTCCGATTCCTCCTGTTGTAGGTATGGTTGAGCCGCACTCGGTCGCAGAAGCGGCGGGTTTGCTTTCGGGTGACAGCATTATATACATAAACGATATGGAAATATCTTGCTGGCAGATGGTTTCGGAGGCAATCGGCAAATATGATGCTTCTTTCGGAGCGATCTCGGTCGTTGTTTTTCGCAGCGGCGATATTATTGATTTATCCGTAATTCCGAAGTACAGCGATGAAAACAAACGCTATTTAATCGGAATTTCAATGGCAAATCCAAGCGCTTCGATAAAAAAATATTCGTTTGAAAAATCGTTAAAACTTGCATACGGAGACTGCATAAAATATTCGGTTTTAATTTTTGATACTATGAAGAAACTTTTGACACTCGTAGTCTCTCCGCAGTACCTGTCGGGACCTGTTGGAATAATGCAAATGTCGGGCGCCGCGGCTCAAAGCGGCTTATCGTCGCTTTTGCAGCTCTTGGCGCTGATAGGAATAAACTTGGGGATATTAAATTTAATGCCGCTTGTGATTACCGACGGAGGGGTGCTTTCTCTTTTGCTGATAGAGGCTATAACACGTAAGCAGATTCCGTTTAAAGTTCGTGAAAAGTTGACTGTGGTTTTTACCGTAGGATTTCTGTGTTTGGCTGTTTTTGTAACATTCGCGGATATTATGAGATTCGATACGATTGAGAAATTGCTGAAATAGGAGTATGGTATGGGGGTTCTTTCAAGATTATTCGAAGGAATGTCAAAAACAAGGAATAAAATAGCGCAGACAGCCGGAGATTTGGGAAAAGAAATTTCCGACGATTTTTACGAGTTATTAGAAGATGCGTTAATTTGCGCAGATGTCGGCGCTGACGTTTCGGCGGATTTGGTGAAAAAATTACGGGAAGAAGTCGCGATTATGGACTACAAATATACAAAAGACGCTTATGAATTATTTAAGAAAATCGTTGCCCGTGAATTGCTTATTGTGAAACCGCCGGAAGAATTTCCACCGAAACCCTGGACGATTTTGGTCGTTGGAGTGAACGGCGTCGGGAAAACGACTACCATAGGAAAATTGGCGAAAGAATTTCGCAGCGATAGCAAGAGCGTTATGCTGGCTGCGGCTGATACTTTTCGCGCGGGAGCGATAGAACAATTAAAAATATGGTCGCAAAAGTCTGACTGCGATTTTATTTCGCAGCACGACGGGAGCGATGCGGCTTCGGTCGTGTTTGACGCGATGGGCGCTGCAAAAAAACGCGGTACCGACGTTTTAATAATTGACACGGCCGGTCGGCTTCACAATAAAACAAATTTGATGAACGAATTGGAAAAAATAGTACGAGTTCTCAAAAAAGCAAACCCCTGTACCCCTAACGAAGTACTTTTGGTCGTTGATGCGACCACGGGGCAAAATGCGGTAAATCAGGCTAAAGTTTTCAACGAAACCGTGCATTTGACCGGCTTTGTGATAACCAAACTTGACGGTACGGCAAAGGGCGGAATTGCAATTTCGCTAACGAAACGATTCGGCATTCCAATACAAAAAATCGGTGTGGGAGAGGGGATTGACGACTTGCAAAAATTCGTTCCTGAAGATTATGCGGAGGCAATGCTTGGCGAGTTGGAATAAATGTGTCTTTACAAAATAGAGCAAGTGCGTGTTTCGGTCGATTTTACCCAAAACTCGCTCATGAATAAAATTGTAAGGATTTTGCAAATTTTTCCGAATGATATAATTTATGTAAAAGTTTTAAGCAAATCCTTGGATGCGCGAAAAAAACCGCCGGTGAACGTTGTTTCTGTGGAAATTTCGCTTAAAAAGCCTCTTATAAAAAACTTCAAATTTGTAAAGTCGATAGAAAGTTCAAAACCGCCTTTTGATTTCAAAATATATAAAAATATCACTCGCCCCGTGATAATAGGGTTTGGTCCTGCGGGAATTTCTGCGGCGTATTTTCTTTCGAAAGCGGGACAAAAACCGATTGTTTTTGAACGGGGCGGACAAATTGCAAAGAGACAAAAGGATGTGGACGCTTTTTGGGACTATGGGATTTTGGACAAAGAATCGAACGTCCTTTTCGGTGAAGGGGGCGCCGGACTTTTTTCGGACGGAAAACTGACTTCGCGAAGTAAAGACGTTGAAAACAGAAAGATATTTTTGGAAATGCTTGTGCGGCACGGAGCGGACAAATCTGTTCTGACCGACATGCGTGCACACATAGGAACGGATGCCTTGGCAAAAGTATTGGCGTCTATCCGTAACGAGATTCTGGAATTTGGCGGTGAAATAAATTTTGATAAAAAATTGACGGATATTAAGATTTCTCAAAAGAAACTTATTGGAATTTTTATAAACGGTGAATTTTTTGAGACGCAAAACGCAATATTGGCGATAGGGCATTCCGCACGCGGCACTTGCAAAACGCTTGAAAAATATTTAACCGTTGAAGCAAAACCGTTTGCGATAGGCGTTCGCGTAGAATTTGAACAGGAAATAATAAATCGTTTACGATATGGAAATTTCACAAAAAATCTTTCACCGGCGAGTTATGCGTTAACTTTTAGACGAAAAAATCCTTTGACTATGCGTGCGTGTTATACTTTTTGTATGTGCCCCGGCGGTCGAGTTATCGCTTGTTCGGCGCGAAAAGGGTTTCTTTCTACCAACGGAATGAGTTATTCTCAAAGAAATTTGCGTTTTGGAAACGCGGCGTTTTTGATTCCGGTCAATCCCGGCGATTTTTTGGAAAACGGCAAAAGCGCGCTTGATTGCGCGGTCGGTTTTTTGGAAAATATTGAAAGAAAATCGTTTGAACGGGGTGGAAAAAATTATTCGATTCCTGCGCAAAATTTAGCGAGTTTTTGTTTTGATAAAGAAAACAAATTCGATTGCGATTTATCGCCGCGTCGATACGAAATTACCGATATAAGCGGGATATTGCCGAAATTTGCAGAACAAACGCTCAAAGTTGCGATACCGCAAATGCTTGATTCTATGGGGAAGATATCGTTTGAACGGGCAGCGGTTTTTGCCGCTGAAACGGGGAGTTCGTCTGCGGTGCGAATCGTCAGAAATTCGCAGGATTTGCAATCAATTGACATCGCAGGGATTTTTCCTTGCGGTGAAGGCGCCGGATACGCCGGCGGGATAGTTTCAAGCGGAATTGACGGAATAAAGTGTGCAAAAAGGATTTTGTGTTGAGACAGGATTGAATCTTCTTTTTTATGTCCGTCCTTTTCCTTTACAAACATGACACTCTACTTTTTCCCCGTCGCTTGTAATTATGTGTCCCATACCTCTGCAAGTCCAGCACTCTTTATCGTCAGAGCATGCGGTTAAAATGCCGCCCGTAAGCGCTGCCGACAAAAGCAGAATTTTAAATTTTCTCATAATAAACTCCTTTTCTTACTATTAAAAATAAATTGTGGGAATACACAAAAAATAAATTTTTAAATATTTATTAAAATTTATTAAACGCGATATATTTTCATAAAGATTTTGCTATATTTCCGCTTTTTTCCATATTTATCATAACAATAAATTATTTTATAAATGCCAAAAAACATTGAACAGTGAAGATTTTATTTTCGCTTTTCGCTTATGTTCTTCTCTCAATTATAAAAAGAAGACAAACAATCCTTTGAGGTTGTTCTGTCCTGCCTTCTTTTTATATCATAACAGGCGTATTCAATGTTTTTTGGCGAAAATATGAATTTCGGCAGAACAGCCTTTTCTGTTTTTGCAGACAAGCCCTATTCTTTCCCGTAATCCATAAGTTATTAACTTCTGCAATTAGCGGTGCGCTTTTTGTAAAATTTTTAATTCAGGAGGTTTTGTATGCAAAACAAAAGCAGATTTCTAAGAGTGGCGGCGACGATTGCCGCGTTGTGTGTAGCGGGGAATGCGGCGGATTATGTACCAAATGTAATGCATAACACTAACGGTACTAAAGTATGCGATTATCCGGCAATAGTAGAAGTTTATGCTGTTGGCGGCGGCGGAGGCGGAGAAGGCGGGCATAGACGGTATTGTATGCTTGATGAATATAAAGGAACCGGCAGCAGTGGTGGTGGAGGGGCGACGGTTTATGCGAAATTTCGAGCTTCACAAGGCTCTTCTTTCGTAATAAATGTAGGTGCAGGAGGAAGAGGCGGTGCTTATCGTTATACAAAGTGTGGCGAAGATTGGGGAAACGGTCACGACGGAGAGAATGGCCATTCAACAACGATTACATTTGATGGTACACAGATTATCGCGGGCGGAGGTGGAGGTGGAGGTGTACTTGTTAGCGGTGAAACTATGACAGGCGGAGGACCCGGCGGCGTTCCATCCATCATTAATTATACAAATATAATTGCAAGTAATGGTGAAGGCGGAGGCAGAGGCAGTGATGGTAAAAAATCAGGCGATTTGGGTGCTAATTGTTGGGGTGGTAATGCCGGATATTTATCGGGAATAACAGGTGAATGTTATCATACTTCATTTGGCGGAGGCTTAGGAGCAGTAAAGGGAGGACGTCTGTCAGGGTTAGGCGGGGGCGGAAACGCTGAGTATTATTATTATGGTGATGGTTCAAAAGGTGCTGATGGCAGTCCTGGTGAAGTTTGTGCTTATGTTACCTACTTATGGACAGTAATATTTAATAGCACCGGCGGCTTGCCGACTCCGAGTTCAATATCCGAGATTCTTAACGGCAGAAGAATCATTGAACCAAGCAAACCTGCCAAAGATTATCATGTGTTTAATGGATGGTTTAAGAATCCTGACTGCACAGATAAATGGTATTTTGAAAATCCCGTAACACAGAGCATGACACTCTATGCGGGTTGGCTTGATACCCGTTATGGCGACACATTAGGAGTTCC
>JAIRUI010000093.1 GCA_031254455.1 Chitinispirillales bacterium
TTATCTTTTGGAAAAGAAACGTATGATTATATGCTTCCTAATTTGAAATATAGTAGAAAGGGGAAATCAGCGGAATTTGACATTGTTTTGGTTAACGGCGAATCTGTAGCGATTATCGAAGCGAAAAACAGAATACATCCGGATTTTATTAAAGAAATAGCGGTAAATAAAGCGTCTCAGTTTCGTGAATATTTTCCCGTCTATGAAAATTACAAACTATATCTTGGAGCGGCGGGTTTTTCGTTTGACGAAAGCGTAGTTAAAGAAGCGAAAGTTTATGGTATAGGGATAATCCGTCAAGTAGGCGACGCGGTAGAGATAGACGATAAGGATTTGAAAGCTTATTGAGGTTTCTTTGTCGCCTTGCCATTATTTACTTTTCGCCCGTTTTACTACAGTATCTTTGCTTCCGTTGAACGAGCGTAGAATTATTTCCGCCGCCGCAAACGGAACGTTCACAAACGAAAACGAATCGTGAATCGTAATTGTTCCTATAGAGACGTTTTTTCCCGCGACTTCGGTAATCATTGAAATAGCCTTTTTTTTGTTAAAGTCGTCGTTTTTACCTTTAGCGATAAATAAGCGAGTCGTACCTTCCTGTTCCACAAAACGATTATCGCGGTTTTGCTTTTTGTCGAAGCGTCTGTTTTTCCATTCGTCAAAACCGTCGTTGCTTTTTCTTTTTGTAAATTTGTCTGATTTATCAAAACCGCCTCTTTTTTCAGCATTTTTTCTGTAGTCGTTTTTTTGTTTTACAGGAGTTAATTCGGTGTAATTTTCCGTGTCGAACTTGTCGCCGTAAGCCGCCGAAATCAAAACGGAAACTAATTTTTCAGGATTGTAATTTACTAACAGTTCTCTTGCCCATTCTTCAAATTCTTCCGAATCTTCGTCGTTTGATATAAGTTCGATTTCTTTGGAAATTTTGCGTTTCTGCTCTGCCATAATTTCGGGAACGGTCGGAATTTCCCGTTTTTTTATGTCGGCTTTAGTCGCTCTCTGCAAAAAACCGAGTTTTCTAAACTCGCTCGGCGTGACAAACGTAATCGCCGTTCCTTTTTGTCCGGCGCGTCCCGTTCTTCCGATTCTATGAACGTACGCTTCCGGATTTTGCGGAAGAGAATAGTTTATGACGTGGGTTAAATCCGAAACGTCGATTCCTCTTGCGGCGACGTCGGTCGCTACCAAAACGTTTATCGCTTTTTTACGGAATTTTGTTAAAATTCTTTCTCGCAGAAACTGTGAGATATCGCCGTGAAGCGCATCCGCAGAGTATCCGCGGTCTATTAAATGGGATGCGATTTCGTCTGTTTCTATTTTCGTTCTGCAAAAAACGATCGCATAAAAATCGTCTTCCATATCAATAATTCTGCATAGCGCCTCAAATCTGTCGCGCTCAAAAACCTCGAAATAAATTTGGTCTGTCAAGTTTGTCGTAAGTTGCGTTTTTGTCTTGAGCGTAATAGGATTTTTAAGGTACGAATCAGCCAATTCGCGTATTCTCTGCGGCATAGTCGCCGAGAATAAAAGCATTCTTTTTTGCGGATTTGAAACCGAAATTATTTCTTCAATGTCCTCAATAAATCCCATATTCAGCATTTCGTCGGCTTCGTCCATAACTAACGAATTTATTTGCGACAAATCAAGCGTCCCTCTATGGACGTGGTCTAAAATTCTTCCCGGCGAGCCGACGACGATGTCTATTCCGCGTTTGAGTTGATAAATTTGTCTGTCATACGACTGTCCGCCGTAAATCGGAGCGATTTTCAGCGGATTTTCTCCCTTGAGCGAGTTTAATTCCTCGCAAATTTGTACTACAAGCTCACGCGTCGGGGCTATAATAAGCGCTTTTACGCCGGTTTTTGCGCAGTCTATGAGTTCTATGAGAGGAAGCCCGAAAGCGGCGGTTTTTCCGGTTCCCGTTTGCGCCTGCGCGACAATGTCGTCGTCTTGCGAAAGCATTGCCGGTATAGTCAATTCCTGAATCTGCGTTGGTTCTTCAAAACCCTTTTGGGTGATTGCTTTTAGTGTTCTGTCTGATAAGCCTAGTTCTGAAAATTGTTTCATATTTTCCTTGTTTTAATAAATTTTTACTACGAATATACTAATTGCCGTTTGTTACTCGCCAATTTTATAAAGTTTACCGAAAAATTGAGTTAATAAGATAGTGTTAAAGATTTTATCTAAAATCTAACTCCCATTTTTTGAGAAAAATATATTATATTCAGGTATTTAAGTAAAAACTAAAATTAAGGGCGGCGATGAGCGAAAGAAAAATAAGTTTGGCGATTTTTATTCCCGCCGTGATTTCTATAGCCGCCTTTGTAATTATGGGAGTATTGCTTATAGTCAGAACGGTTGTCTCAAATAATAATGTCAAACCGACAAGTCGCGTTGTGCGTGAAATAAAACCGAGTTTGCTGGAAGAAAAAATAAAAATAGCGTCCGTTAATTTCGGCATCCCCGAAAAAAATATAAAATCGAGCATCGATCTTGAAGAAAAGCAAAAAACAATCGCCGTATCTTTGCCAAAAGGAAAATTGATAGAAGAATTTGTCGCACAATTGTTTGCGGCCGCGGAGAATACGGAGTATGTAATAGTAGAATCCAAACATGTCAGCAAAGGTAAAAAGCAGGGGAAAAGAGAATACGCCAGAATTGTTTTTGAAAGCAAAAAAAAACCGCATGAAAAAATTGTTTGCGATATAATTCCGACGGAAGAAGTGTCTTCGGAAAGCGCAAACGTCGCGTTTATAATAAAAGGATTGGAAAAATTGTCGAAAGATAGAGCCGATTCGTTGCTCGCTTTCGCAGAACCGCTTAATTATGTCGTTACTCCTTGGCTTACTATGGTTTCGGTGGATTCCTTGCCGAACGATTCTGACGGCGGTATAAAAAAAACGAAAGAAAGCAGAAAAACAATCGACACGATTCCTTCGATATTCAAAAAAGTGTTAAGTCCCGTACTTATCGAAATTCCTATGGAAGATTTGGAAGTTTTGTATCCGAAACGAAAATATACCGTAATTCAATCCGACGATAAAAAAAATATGGATAAAAAAATTAAAACACTTTTAAAAATGTATCCGCAGGCTATAGGGTTTTATTCGGGAACCGGCGGCTTAATTTTGAATTCCCGTGAAATTTCGGAAATATTTTTGCAAACGATAAAAAAGAATAACGTTGTATTTTTTGATGCGCGAACCGCTAAGAACGAAGTTTCTCGCGAAATCGCCGAAGAATTGAACGTTAAATATTACACGGTAACGGGGCGGCTTGGAGAATTTCGCAAAGACGGTTCGAAAATCCGAAGAACTCATGAAGAATGGGAAGCGGAATTGAAAAATATTTGCGATAAATTGTTAAAAAACAAAAATTCGGCGGTTTTAATAAGTGCGGATAATAATTTTGTAGATGTATTTGTAAAAAAATTGCCGGAAATACAAAAAAAGGGAATACAATTTGTTCCGATAAGGAATTATTAAAACGGAGGATGAGAATGACTAAACTCGGCGTTAATATCGACCATGTCGCCACACTGCGTCAAGCCAGAGGCGGAGTTCAACCGGATCCTATTCATGCGGCGGCTATAGCGGAAATCGCAGGGGCGAGCGCAATTACGGCGCATCTTAGAGAAGACAGACGGCACATGAACGATCGTGACATTTATTTGATAAAGCAGATGGTAATGACTTCGTTTAATCTTGAAATGGCGGTGACTCCCGAAATGGTTTCAATGGCGGTGGATATTCGTCCGAATATGGTGACTTTAGTTCCGGAAAAACGTGAAGAAAAAACAACCGAAGGCGGATTGGTTATACGCAGACATGAAAAAGAATTGGCTGATATGGTAGAAAAAATGTCGGAAAACAATATTTTGATTTCGGTTTTTATTGACCCTGACTTCGATCAAATAAAGTCGGCGTTAAAAATAGGTGCGACCCATGTCGAACTGCACACCGGATATTATGCAAATGCTAAAGGAAGAGCCCAGGAAGAAGAATTGGAAAGGATTCGCGACGCGGCCGCTTTTGCAAACAAATTAGGACTTATTGTAAATGCCGGACACGGTTTGAATTATCAAAATACCGCTCCTGTCGCCCAAATAGAAGGAATATCGGAATTGAATATAGGGCATTCGATAATTTCGCGGGCTGTATTCATCGGTTTGGAAAATGCGGTGAAAGATATGCTTAGAATCATAAATACGTCAAGTTTGGTATAAAACGAACACTTTTGATAAGGAAAGAAAAAATGGCGAGAAGTACGCTGAAAACCACTAACAAACCGTATCCTTTGAATAAAATCCGACGGTTTCACGATATGAGGGAACTTGTTGAATATACCGGCAAAAAATTCGGGGAAAATAACGCTTTTACTTATGAAGACGATAACGGTGTCGAAGTAAATGTTTCGTTTAAACGTTTCAGACGGGAAATCGCCGCGCTTGGCGCGTCGTTTTATTCGAAAGATATCCGAAACGAAAAGATTGCGCTTCTTGGTGAAACGTCTTATTTGTGGATTTTATCATATTTTGCAGGCGTCAACGGCGGAAATGCGATAGTTCCGCTTGATAAAAATCTTTCGTCGGCGAATTTGGACTTGCTGATTAAGGATAGCGAAGCGGTCGTTCTCATTTATTCGGACGATTTTGTCGATGTCGCGCAAAAAATTAAAACCGATAAACTGCGTCTGAAGTTTAATATAAAAACGGATATTGCCGAAATGGTCGAAACCGGAAAAAAACTCTTAGACGAAAATTCCGAATATGCAAAGGAATTTATCGACTATAAGTTAGACAACGAAAAACTTGCGGCGATAATTTATACTTCCGGAACGACCGGTATTTCAAAAGGCGTTATGCTTTCGCACAAAAGCATGATGACAGACGTAGGCGTAGGAGTAAAATATGTCGAAATATTCGGCAGGCAGTTATTGGTTTTGCCGCTGCATCATTCGTTTTCGTTTACCGCCTGCATATTGGCGGGGCATTATTTCGGCTGTGACATAGTCATAAACAAGTCGCTTAAAAACGTTGTTAGCGACTTGCAAAAATACAAACCTAACTGCATTTTACTTGTGCCGCTTTTTGTTGAAACCTTTTACAAAAAAATTTGGCAGAGCGCAACGAAGCAAAAGAAAGACAAATTGCTCAAAAACATGATAAAAATAAGCAATTTTTTACTTAAATTCCATATTGATTTGCGGAGAATAATTTTCAAACAAGTTCTTACGTCGGCGTTTGGCGGAAATTTGGACGTGATAATTACCGGCGGCGCGCCTATTGACGAAAAATATATGAAAGGTTTCCGTGAATTGGGTGTAAATATTATGAACGGGTACGGGATTACGGAATGTTCGCCGATTGTCGCCGTCAGTAGAAACGGGTATTACAGAGACGGAAGCGTAGGTTTGGTTCTTACCGAAACAAAAGTGAAAATCTTAGAGCCGGACGAGGACGGCTACGGTGAAATCTGCGTTCAGGGCGATATTGTCATGCTGGGATATTACAACAATCCCGAAGCGACTAAAGAGGCGTTTTTTGAGGATTCCGACGGAAAGTGGTTTAGAACCGGCGATATAGGAAAAATAGATAAAGACAACTTTTTATTTATCAGCGGACGCAAAAAGAACTTGATAATTTTAAACAACGGCGAGAACGTTTCGCCCGAAGAATTGGAACAGGAAATTTTAAGCGAATTTGAGTATGTTAAAGAGGTGATATGTTTTCAGGAAGACAACTTAATTACGGCGGAAGCGTTTTTCGACAAAGAATACATTGAAACGACAGGAACGCAGAATATAAATTACGGCGAAAAATTTCAAAAAGATATTGTGGAATTTAACAGGAAACAGCCCCCGCAAAAAAATATAGGGAAAGTACTTGTGCGCGACATAGAATTTCCGAAAACTACGACGCAGAAAATTAAAAGGAATTACAAATAAAGAGGAGGGATCAAACTATGATTGAAAAACTACAGCAGATTATTCGAGAAGCGAAAGGCGATGAAAAAATTAACATTACGCCGGAGACGGTTTTGCTTACGGATTTGAAATTGGATTCGTTTGACGTCGCTCAATTAGTAAACGAAATTGAAATCGGGTTTGGTATTAAAGTCGAAGATCGCGATATCAACGAATTAAAGACGATTAAAAACATTCTTGACTATATTGAGCGTAAGAAAAAGTAAGAAAAAAGGCGCTTTCCTCCTATTTTATGTAAATTTCTTCAATGTTGTGAGTCAGCGATTCCATTGAATTTAGGCGAGAAGTGAGATGAATGTTGCCGAATTTGTTTTGCAGTCCCAGAATTACCTCGTCCATAGGGAGATAAACAAAATGGCATTGTTCTTTGTCGATATTTTGCCACTCAAAATAGAGTTTTGCGCGTTTTTCATCATTTGTTTCCTTAACCGCTTCTTCAAAAATTTCGGAGATTCGCAGTTCGTAATCACGGTCGATTTTGGGAATGTTTTTTCCGTTTTTATCCTGCCGTTGCGGATTTATCTGGTATCGAGGCGATGACGGAATGTTCGTTTCTTTTCCAAAATGCGGATCGACTATTCCACCCAAAGAATATGCGGCGATGTCCCAGTTGTAAGTGTTGTAAATCCGCGAAATCATCGTGTTGAACTCGACAAAATCCAAATGTACCTTGAATCCTAATTGTTCCAAATCTTTTCGTACGATGCCGAACATTCGCGAAATACGTTCGACTCCCGCCGTTGTCGTAATTGTAAATTCAATCGGATTTCCCAAATCGTCTTTGCGAATACCGTCGCCGTTTCTGCTGTAGCCTATCGAATTTAGTAGCGAATCCGCTTTTTGCAGGTCGTAATAATATTGCTTCAAATTCGGGTCGGAATATTTTCCTTTATGATTTCCCCAAACGCCGCCGGGCATATAGGCGAGCCCGTTGAATACAATTCTTATTATCTCGTCGTAATTTATCGCATAGGCGCAAGCTTGGCGAAATTCTTTCGTGCGAAACCATTTTTGTTTTTTTGGATCAAGAAAATATTTGCCGGTTTTCTCGTCAATCTGGTTGTTCTGATTGAACACAAAAAATCGGTCGTACCAGCGGGGGCCTACGCGGTAAAGTTTGTAATTTCCTTCAAATTCTTTAGGTTTGAGAATCGGATAATGTTCTCCGCTCAGCATATAGTGATCGATTTTACCGCTTTGAAACATCATAGTTTGCATATTCGGCTCTTGAATTATTGCAAATCTGACGGCGTCAAGGTATGGCAGACGGTTGTTTTCAGCGTCTTTTTTCCAATAGTAAGGATTTTTCGCAAGAATTATTTGCTGTCCCAATTCAACTTTTGAAAGCATAAAAGGTCCTGAACCTACAACGTTTTTTACATTCGTTCCGCTTGATAAAAACGACTCTAAAGTTCCGTCTTTTGCATACTTTTCGTATAAATGTTTCGGCATAATCGACATTCCTACAACGGTCAGAAACGGCGCAAACGGCGTGGGAAGTTCAAAGATCACGGAAAAGCTGTCGGCGGCGGAAACGTTTATTTTTTTCCCGTCAACGCGGAAATTGTAGTTCAGCGGAGAATTTAATTTTTCGTTATAGACAATATCGTTAAAAGTAAAAAGCACGTCTGCGCTTGAAAGTTTTACGCCGTCTGAGAAATACACGTCGTTTCGTAAATAAAACTTCCACGTCAAGCCGTCGTCCGATACGTCCCAATTTTTTGCGATGTTGGGTTTGTGTTCCAAATCCACTGCGTTTGTCGCAACCAAGCCTTCAAAAATTAACCCCAAAACTTCCATCGAATAGCCCGAATTGGTCAACGCCGGGCAAAATCCGTCGGGATCTGACGAAAGCGCAAGATTTATCGTTTCTCCATATTTTCCTATTTCCGGAACAAACGCTTTTCCCGCACTGTCCAACTGCGATAAAGAGTACTGCGGCGAAACCTGCGGTTTACTCGACTGTTTTTGATTGCAGCCCGCACAAATTATTAGGATTATTGCAAGGACAAAAAATTTCTTCATAAAAACTTCCTTTAATCGACGTTTTATCTTCGGCAGAAAATAATTTATGTTTGGAGGAACTATGATTACGAACATAGATTACGCATTATTTGTATTTTTTAATACGGCGTTTTCAAATCCGTTTTTTGATTTGATATTTCCGGTTATTACCAAAGAATCAAATTTAATGTATTCGTTTTTTATCGCATTGGCGGTGTATGTGGCAGTTTCAAAAGACAAAATTCTTGCAGCCAAAAGAGCGGGAATAGCGATACTTCTTTTTGTAATATCCGACGCGTTTTCGCATAGAATATTGAAAGCGTTTTTTGAGCGTCCGCGTCCGTGTAATTCAAATTATTTTGTAAACGGCGTTCATGTAATGTTTCCGCAATGCCATTTTTTGCTTGGGCGAAGAGGGGCGTTTTCGTTTCCGAGTAATCATGCGGTAAACCTGTCTGCCATAGCGCTTCTTTGGTCGATTTGGTGTCCGAAAGCAAAATATATTTTCATTTCCATAGCGTTGTTTTTAATTTTTACGCGCGTTTATTGCGGAGTTCATTATCCGCTTGATTTGTTTTTCGGAACGGTCTTCGGAGCGGCTTTCGGCTATATGGCTTATATAGGTACAAAACCGCTTTTATATAATTCTAAAAAAGATTCAAATTGACGCTCTTGACGCTCGCTTTAAATTACGAATAAATTCTTTTTTATCGCTTAAAATCCTATACGATTCCAATATCTTTTGAAGCGTTTTATTTCTTATCCAAGCGTTCATTTCTTTCTTATTCAGTTCGTTCGTCGTCTTGTCAAAAAAATCTCGCGCCGACTCGGCGTAGAGCCATGCGACAGCCATTTTTACGTAGTATCCATCGTGTTTTATTTTTCGTAAATTTTCAAAGACCCAATCGATTTTGGTTTCACTTATAAAATGATGAAGCATAAAAACGACTCCGAATCTAACGACAAATTCTTTTTGTGAAACGATACATTCTTCAACAAATTCTGCCCATAAATTCTCGTTTGTTTTTTCAAAGTTTTTAATCATTATCGCGCTGTCTATCAATGCCCAACTATCTACAAATTCGAGATAAATTTTTATCGCTTTAATTTTTTCTTCGTCAGGAAGTTTTGAATAACTTATAATAATTCCGCATACGAAAACCTCTTCGTAAACGTTTTTGTCGCAATTCTCAATAACGGAAATCAAATTTTCAAACGATAAATTTTTTGACAGATCTTTTGCAATTTTTCGCATATCGGGGACGCGAGCGCCTATAATCTTTTTCTTGGAGACTAATATGTTTTTACTGAAATCGACAAAATCTTTTGAGTTTTCATCGGCAAGAAAATTTAATTTCTCTCTTATTTTTTCATTTATTTCACACATGCTTTTTCCACGCTTGTTTTTAACGCTTAATAAATTATAAAACTACTTTCTCACGCCGAATTTCGTGTAATACCTGTAAGTGTTTTTGTCTGCGCCTTTACATTCGACTATCGCCAAATACATACCGTTTGCCACTGCTCTGCCTGAAGCATTGCTAAGATTCCAGACGACTGACGCCTTGTTATGCACAGTTTCTTCAAATACAACGTTTCCGACATTATCAAAAATTACAACTTTGAGTTGCTTCACCTTGGCGTTGTCCGGAAGTACCGCGCAAATCTGCACCGTCTGCGACACAATGTTCCCCGGAAGAAGTTTTATGCCAAGACGTTCATCAGTGTCCTTGGCAGACTTCACCGCAACGTTCTCTCCCTTGTACACTGCCGCTACTGTTACGGAGAAGTCGGGCATGGTAAAAGTAGTGCTCTCGCCGTATATGTTTGCCAAAGTTATATTGTCGTAGGTTTCCCAACGGTCAAACACATCGCCGTCAGACGCCGGATTAGCCGTTATCATTACAATATCTTCGGCAAAATAAGTGCCGCCGCCACTGCCGTTGTTTACAAATACCGTTTGTCCCTGCGCCTCAATTACTTCTACCGTAAAAGTTCCTACGTTTATTTGAACCGAACCGGCACTTACATTACAGTAGTAGTAATGTTCTCCCACTGCCAAAGATGACGGAAGTGCGTAAGACTTGCTTGTCGCCCCGTTAATTACTTCCCATTTATTTTCTTTTTCATTATGCAGATGCCACTTATAGGTAATGCTTGCACCTCCCGTTACACTTGCCTCAATCAATAAACTTTGTGTGATTTTACCGACGGTTACGGTAGTCGTGTCTGCAGGCTGTGTATCTATTGAGAGTGTTACCGTTTGTGAGGGGTCTTTCACCGTTACTATCGCCGCATTGCTTTTGCGCGTTGCAGTTTGTACTCCGCTTGCGCTTGAGTTGGTATTGGTTACTTCAACATAATAATAATATGTCCCTATTGTAGCGGTAGGGCAAGAATAGGTTGAAGCAGTTGCGCCGGTAATCTTTGTGCCGCCGTTGTTATCCGAAAATGTATTGCTGTACCATTGATAAGTAAGGTTCCCTCCGTCGCCCACACTTGCGGACGCCGACAGACTGTGTGTCGCATTTTGGTTTACGGTAACACTTGCCGGATGTGTGGAAATTGTCGGTGTTTCGGCATTGGTTACCAGCGTATTGCCTACCTGAAAGTTAACGCTTGCAGGTTTTCCGTTGTTAGATATTCTCCAAACATTACTGTCGGTTGGTTTGCTGACTACCATCAGGCGATACGCCCCTTCCTGAACAGTGTTTGACAATTTGCAACTTACGGTTATATCCGACAATGAGGCGCCTAACTTGCCGATACCAAAGGTATTATATACCACTCCCCCTGATGTCCATTTGTATCCGATTCTCTCTACAATATTGCCAACGTTATCAACCAGCGCTACATTAAACTCTCCACCCGGGAAAGCGTCCCCGCCAACACTTTTCAATGTATCAAAATATACCGTAATCTCCTCGCCGTGCACAGCCTTGGTTTTATTGGATCTTAAATTCACCGTTGCCAGTTCGTAATTCCCTAAAGATTTACCGTTCGGCTTAATGCCATACACCATCTTGGTAACAGGATTAATGCTACTATTAACAGGATTTTTAGCCGCCTTAACTTGAAACCATCCGCCGGCGGAACTGCCGCCGAGGCTGCCATAACCCCAATTTACATGAATTTGTTTATCGGAAGGGTCATATCCGTCAACCAGGTAACTATGACCGCCGCCTTCGGCAATTATCGGACGATTGTTATTTATTTCATTCACTATAATGTCTAACCACTGTTCATCCGTATATTGAGCATTTTTAATAATGAATTTCATAGAAGAACCGTCATAATCAAAATAATCTCTCAATGCAGGCAGTATATCAGAATCGTAAGCGCCACTTCCTACAGACCCGCAGAACCAATCCATCTTAACGCTTACTGCGGCATGAAACAATAATTTTGCCATAGCGTTTTGCTGCACGGTTCCGCTGTTGTTGGGATAAGCGTCATTACACCCCCCGCTGACAGTAATTTTGCCGTCATAAGGATATTTGTCCAGCATATTATTATAATCATAAGTTCCTGCTTGGCTTACGGTTACGGCGGACATTTGAATTTTTGCCGCACCGGACGTATATCCCGGAATATCTTTTGTGATTTGGGCGGGATGTTTCCAATATCTCATTACTTGCCCCATTGAGACGGCGATACAACCCGCAAAAGCTCTTATTAATACGCCGTTTGGGCAAGATTGCCCCATACCGTCGGTTTTCCTTTTCGGAGTGAGCAAATTAAACGGCTCCCATTGGTCCCATTCTGATTTTACCAGAAATTCCTTCGCCCTGACTTCCCCTCTGATTTGGGGTGAGCCGTTTAAGTATTTTTCCCACAGTAATTCTGTTTCTGCGTCCTGCTGTTTGTTTTCTATAGCCTCATTTATTTGCGCTTCATAACAACTCAAAAACCATTGAAACGGAGGAGGCAAATTATTCTCGTCGAAATTTCCGCTGTCGGTTTCTCCCAAAACGGGCGTTGCTACGTCATTTGCCGAAACGATTATAAAACCGTTTCCATCTCCTTTATTAAAAATGAAAAACGGCGCTACGTCTCTTTTTCGCTTTACGGAAGCTAGCTGCACCCGATTCTTTCCGGATTGCTGCAAATAATTGTTCGCAACCTTTTGCGCCGTCTCAAAACTTACCGGTTCGCCCACAGTGAAACCGAAACATAACAATACGATATAAAACACTCTTTTGTCCATATTATCCTCACTCTCTCATATTTAGCCGACAGACAAATCACCTGTCGGCATTAAATAACCGTCTTTCCAAAACTACTTTTTTACACCGAATTTTGTGTAATACCTGTAAGTTTTTTTATCGGCGCCTTTGCATTCGACTAACGCCAAATAAGTACCTGCCGCGACCGCACGCTTGTTATTGTTACGCAAATCCCATTTTATTTTGTCGTTATCGTCTTTTGCCGAAAGCTGCCGCTCTAAAGAACGCACTGCATTCCCAAGATTATCGAAAATCGTCAGTTTGGCAAAATACTTTCCTGCAGGCGCTTTCACAATAAATTCCGCAAAATCGCCGATAACAGGATTTTTGGTAATAATAATTCCATTCGTACCGTCAAAACTCTCGATTCCGCTTATGCCTGTGTCGTCATCAATCCATTTTGCGTAAAGCGTCGTGTCGCTGACAATAACGCTGTTTTCCGTCCATTCCGTCTCAAAATCTTCGTCTGTAAACCAACCTGCAAACGTGAAACCGTCTTTCAGCATTTCGTCTTGCGGGTAAAACGAATTACTTTCCTCGACTTCTACATCCGCCACTGCGTTGCCGCCGTTTGAATTGAATGTAATTGTGTATTTCGGCTCTTCTTTCAAAAGTAAAGACACTGACTTCGTTTCTCCTATTAGCGTCCAATTGCCGTTGCCGCGTTTGGTTGCCAATTGCACCGTTACTGTCTGCAGGGAGCCTTCCGTAAAATATTTGGTAATGGTTCCGCTTTTGGGAGTGTTGTAATAAGTTCCTGGGGGATTACCGGATTTGCCGATTCCAACGCCGGCGCCAAAAGTGGTACTGATCGTATTACCGGTTGTAAAATCCGTCGAATCCAAAACCTGCTTAATACTCTTAATACTGTCTACGGACACAATTGCAAGTCCGACTTTTCCCAAAAAATCCGTCCCGTAATGCATTTTTGCCGAAAAGTCTGCGCTGATTGAAGACGCAGTCGTTGAAACGTCAAATTTGGTCACTTTAAGTATAGACGGAGCGTTGCCGTTTTGGTTGGGCATAATGTTTATCGTCATCCTTTCCGGAGTTCCTGCCGACGATGCCTTGTCTATCGCATACCAGCCATTACTGGAACCGCCATAGCCGTAATTCAAATGAATTAGGCTATTGTCCGGATCATATCCGTCAATAATAAAACTGTGATTCTGCCCATCGCAAATTATCGGCGAGTTGTTTTCTATCTGCCCGATAATCAAATCTTTCCAAATCTCGTCGGTAATTTGAGACGGATATTTGGAGACAATTCGCATAGTAGTCGAATCGTAATCAAAGAATCTGGCTAATGTCAGCGGCGTATCACGGTCGAATCCTGTGCTGGCGTCTGTACCCCAATTCATTTGCATTCCTAATGCGGTATGATACAGAAATTTCGCTACCTCGTTCTCCTGCGTCGTTCCGCTGTTATTCGGATAACCGCCGGATCCTTTGGAAGTATATTTATCCAGCATATTGTTATAGTCATATGTTTCGGCGCTAACATTAACTTCCGGCATTGATATTAAGTTTTTTCTTGATGTATATGCGGGAATCTTTTGTATGATTTTTTCAGGATATTCCCAATAATTCATTACCTGCCCCATCGAAACGGCAATACATCCCATCCAACTTCTTTTTTCACCAATCTGCGGAGCAAGAAGATTGTATGGTTCGCTCTGATTCCATTCGGTTTTTATCAGAAAATTCGCAGCTCTGATTCCCTCCCCCCCCCTTGTTTCGTTAGAACTTTTCAGATATTTTTCCCACAGCAACTTTGTTTCGCTATCCTGTTCCTTATTGTTTTTTACCGCTTCGTTGATATAGTTTTCATAATTTCCCAAAAGCCATACAAGAGCCGGAGGTAAATCGTTGTCGTTGAAATTTCCTTCGTCCGCATCTCCCAAAATGGGCGTTGCTACGTCGTTTGCCGAAACGATGACAAAGCCTTTGTCTTGCCCCATACTGAAAACAAAAAACGGCGAAGCGTCATTTTTTTGTTTGACTATGGTTAAATTCATCGGGCTTTTTCCTACCTGTCGTAAATAATTGTTAGCCGTCTTTTGCGCGATTTCAAAACTCACAGGCGAAGCAATCGTCGAAACGAAACACAATAGTAATACGATGTAAAACATTCTTATATGCATACCAATCATCCTTATAGATCAATGTTTTCAAATATAGAATTATTATTAAAATAATATTTAACTAAAAAAATTGCTTGAAAAAATGAGATAATCGGCGATAATTTAGATAAGCGTTATATAATAATATTGCGTTTTGTATGAAAAACTATCCTACTTCCACTATTTCTCTTTGCACAATTCCATCGTTTTTTCGCGCTTCGCCGATAATTTCGCTAAACTTGTTAACAAGTTTAGAAACCCCGTTGTTTGTCGCCGCGGAAATACAAAACCATCCGCGCGGAATTTTAATTTCGTCAGCGCTTTTTGTGTCGCTTTTTGTCAAAATACAAATGCACGGTTTTTGAGCGAGTTCCAAACTATACGATTTTAATTCGGTACGAAGTTTTTTTGCGGTTTCTTTTGGATTTTCGTCACAGCAATCCACCAAAATAGCCAGAACTCTAGTTCGCTCTATGTGCTGCAAAAATTGTATTCCCAAACCTTTGCCAAGCGATGCGCCTTCAATAATTCCCGGAATATCCGCCATGACAAAAGAGCTATACTCACCGGTTTTTACTATTCCCAAATGCGGTGTAAGCGTTGTGAAAGGATAATCGGCAATTTCCGGAGTCGCTCGTGAAACTACCGACAAAAGCGTTGACTTTCCTGCGTTTGGAAGCCCTACAAGTCCGACGTCCGCCATAACTTTCAAGGTTAACTTTAACGTTTTTGTTTCGCCTGCTTTTCCGTACTCGGCATATTCAGGATTTAGGTTGAATTTTGTTACCATCGCTTTGTTTCCGCGTCCTCCGCGTCCGCCTTTTGCAACTAAAATTTCTTCGCCGTCTGTAGTTAAATCATAAATAAATTCGTCGGTATCAAAATTTCTTATCGTAGTTCCTAACGGTACGGGAATTTTTATGTCCGCGCCGCTTTTGCCGTATAAATTATTCGCTCCTCCGTGTCCTCCGCGCTCCGCTTTGTAGAATGAGCGATAAGAAACGTCTTGAAGTGTTTGGACTTTTTTGCTTGCGACGACATAAATGTTTCCTCCGCGTCCGCCGTTTCCACCGCCGGGTTTTCCTTTCGGTTTGAATTTATCACGGTCGTAAGAAAAACACCCGTTTCCGCCGTCGCCCGAAATTACTTCTATTTTTGCGGAATCAATAAACATCTATTTCGCTTTTTCACAGGATGAAGCGGACGGACAGGACTTGCATTCGGCTTTTTTCTCAACTTTTTTGTCTGAATTTTTGAAATCTGTTTGGTAAAATCCCGAACCTTTAAGAATTGCACCCGCTCCTGTTCCAATCAGACGTCTGACTTTGCCTTTGCAATCGTCGTATATGCAGTTTTTAATCGATTCAGCCGTCATGCTTTGAAATTTGTCGAACGTTTTTCCGCA
Source organism: Chitinispirillales bacterium (assembly GCA_031254455.1). Classification (NCBI taxonomy): domain Bacteria; kingdom Pseudomonadati; phylum Fibrobacterota; class Chitinispirillia; order Chitinispirillales; species Chitinispirillales bacterium. The sequence continues at coordinate 15,744 of JAIRUI010000093.1, forward strand.
TTTTTCGCATTCATACGAATAAGTCGGCATAATAATTTCCTCCGTTTTTTGTTTCTTTTCAAATGTAAAATACTATTTTTCCTATAAAAATAAAATATTTTCTGCTATGAAATAACCAAAACAAGGCGGCAAATGGGTATAAAACAGGAATTATTCGGTGATCTGGACTTTGGCAATGCAAAA